>CAMYLH010000155.1 GCA_947259065.1 uncultured Desulfobacterales bacterium | reverse complement strand
TGTGGGGAAGTGAATTGAATGCGGCCTCCGGCCCGTAGGGGACATAGGGGCCTACGCCCCGGAGGGAAGTGGGAATGCGGAATGTGGAATTAGGAAAGAAAAAGATAGAGCATGGGGCAAAGAGTATCGTTATGTGTTGATTAAGGTGATTGGTTGATTAGTGAATTATAATAACCCAATTAACCGAGTCAACTCAATCAACCTAATCAACAAAGCGATCTAAATTTATCCCGTTAAACCTTTTTGTTTTTTGTTTAACTGGGACCATCAAAATTGATAGAATACCTTAATTCGTCATTCGGCATTCGTCGATTGTCATTCACCTACCCTACTTCAATTTATTCAACCAGTCCCCTCCCGCGAACCACTTTAACTTCAACTCATCCAGAATACCGCTTTCTTCCAAGCCGTTCAGCGTGTTTTGGGTCCAGTTCATCATTAGGGGATCATTTGCCGGTATGGCAATGCCGATGGGCTCATAGGTTAACTGGGTAACAACCGAGAGCAAGCCGGCTTCCGGGTAACGGAAAACCGATACAACGCAGATGGGATAATCAGCGATCATGGCCTGGACCTTGTCCTGCAAGATCATGTCCACAGCCTCATCGTAGGTCCCGGTTGTGAACAGAGTTGTTTTGTCAAGGAAGGTTTCGGCAAATGCCTGGCTGGTTGAGCCTTTGAGGGTCACTATTTTCGTATTCGGATTATTGGCGTCTTCGGCCTTTTTGGCGTATGCAATGGTTTCCTTTTTGGTGAGAAACGCTTTGCCTGAAATGAAATAGGGCCCGACAAATGCCACTTTCAGATTTCGTTCAGGGGTGATGGTCATGCCGGACAAGATCATGTCGACCTGCCCGGTATGAAGCGCCGGCAGCAATTCGTTAAACGGCTTGGTGACAAACTTTACTTTGACATTCATGGCCATGGCCAACATCCGGGCTAGATCGGGTTCCATACCAAAAATTTCACCGTCTTTGGAAGTCATGTTTAAGGGCGGCATGTTGCCCATGGTGCCGACTACCAACTCTCCTCTTTTCTGGATGCGGTCGAGCACCGGGGATGCGGATGTGCCGCTTGTTGACTGCTGCATCTGCGCACAGCCGGTAAAAAAGATCAACGCCAGAATCGTTGCGAGCAAAACTTTTGCAAACTTCATTCTTAATCTCCTTTTCTCATTTCCTTGAATGCATTGATCAATCCATTGGTCGAAGAATCATGGGAGTTTACCGGTTTATCATCTGTTATTTCAGGTAGGATTCGGTTGGCCAATTGTTTGCCGAGTTCGACGCCCCATTGGTCAAATGAGAATATATTCCAGATAACTCCCTGGACAAATATCTTGTGTTCATACATGGCAATTAAACTACCCAGGACCCTCGGCGTCAATTTCTTGAATAAAATTGAGTTGGTTGGTTTGTTGCCTTCGAAAATTTTATGGGGCGTCAGTTTTCCAATTTCGAGGTCTGTTCTGCCGGCCTTTTTTAACTCCGCAACCACTTCTGCTTTGGTTTTGCCGTTCATGAGCGCTTCGGTTTGGGCAAAAAAGTTGGACAACAGGATATGGTGATGCTCGCCGATCGGGTTGTGACTGACAGCCGCTGCCAGAAAATCCGCCGGGATAAACTTCGTGCCCTGATGTATTAGTTGATAGAACGCATGTTGGCCGTTGGTGCCGGGCTCGCCCCAGACAATCGGGCCGGTTTGATAATTGACGCGCTTTCCGTCCCGACCTGCTGATTTGCCGTTGCTTTCCATATTGCCCTGCTGAAAGTAAGCCGGGAACCGATGCATGTACTGATCGTAGGGTAAGATGACTTCCGTGGCGGCATCAAAAAAATTGATATACCAGATACCTATCAGGGCCAATATGACGGGGATGTTCTGATCAAATGGTGTCTCCCGGAAGTGTCGATCCATTTCGTCTGCGCCCTCCAGCAGGTCGGCAAAATTATCGAATCCGATATAGCAGGCAATGGATAATCCGATGGCCGACCACAGAGAATAGCGTCCGCCCACCCAGTCCCAGAATTCGAACATGTTGTCTGTATCAATTCCGAATTCTTCAACTTTTTTAACATTGGTCGACAACGCCACAAAATGCCTGGCGACATGCGCAGAATCTCCAGCCTGTTTTAAAAACCAATCCCTGGCACTAAAGGCATTGGTCATGGTTTCCTGGGTGGTGAACGTTTTTGAGGCAATCAAAAACAAGGTCGTGGCCGGATTCAATTTTTTTAAGGTTTCCGTGATATGGGTGCCGTCGATATTGGAAATAAAGTGGATGGCTAACTTCTCGTCTGCATAAGGGCGCAACGCTTCGGTGACCATGACCGGGCCCAGGTCCGATCCCCCGATGCCGATGTTGACGATGTCGGTGATGCGGCTGCCCGTATAGCCTTTCCAGTCACCGGATCTTATTTTTTTGGAAAAGCCTTCCATCTTCTGCAAGACGGCATTGACCTGGGGCATCACGTCTTGGCCGTCGACATTAATGGGTATATTTTTGCGGTTGCGCAGGGCCACATGTAAAACCGCCCGATTTTCGGTTTCATTGATTTTTTTTCCGCTAAACATGTCCACTACAGCCTTTTGCACACCCGCATCTTCCGCCAATTCCAACAGGAGTTGGAGGGTTTCATCGGTTATCCTGTTTTTGGAATAATCGACCAGAATATCTTTAAATCGGACATGAAATCTATCAAACCGCTCAGGATCCAAAGCAAAAAGATCCTTCATTTTGACATCTTTGATCTTCCGCTGGTGGTCTTCAAGTTTTGACCAAATCCGGCTTTGGGTCGGGTTGATTTTTGGCAGCATATGAAAACCCTCCTTAGTACTCCTATTCATAATAGCGGTAACATTTTAGCCGCAATATTTAGCCCCACAAGGACCCTGGGTGTTGAATGGATCCGATATGTTTTTTTTCAATAGAATCCATTCCTCTTTTAGCTTACGGTTCTTCCATATGTCCTTGTGGTCATTTTTCAGGCTTGTCCGGGTCAGGATTTTACTTTTAAGATTTTGTAATTAATATGTGTTGTAAACCGACATAAAATACTTCCTGGAAACCTTCAAGTCAAGAAAGGCAGCTTTGAAACCCATTATGTCAAATACAACGCCCTCGGCCCGAGTGCAAACCGATGGATTCCAGATTGAAATTGTTGACGACCTGGCGCAAATATGCCGGACGGCGGCCGGCGACATCCTGCGTATGGCCGGCCGGACAGAGATGGCTGCGAAGCCGTTTACCATTGCGCTTTCCGGCGGTTCAACTCCCAGAGGACTGCATGCATTGTTGGCGAGCGACCCTGCCGTTCGTGACCGACTGCCCTGGCAGCGCCTGCACTTCTTCTGGGGAGACGAACGTCACGTGCCGCCGGATCACCCCCAGAGCAATTACCGCATGGCCGATGATACCCTGTTGTCTATAGCGCCCGTTCCGGCGCAAAACATACACCGGGTGCCTGCCGAAGAACCGGACGCCGCCGAAGCTGCCCAAAAATACGAGCAGGAATTGCGGGCCTTCTTTAAGCTGGAAGCCGCTCAACTGCCGCGATTTGACTGTATTCTGCTGGGGATGGGCAGCGACGGCCACACTGCTTCCCTTTTTCCGGCAACAGAGGCTTTGCATGAGACAAAGCGCCTGGTGGCCGCAAATTGGGTTGAAAAATTTAAAACCTACCGGATTACCCTGACTGTGCCGGTATTGAATCGCGCCGATTTGGTTATTTTTCTGGTTAGCGGGACCGAGAAGGCCGAAGCCCTGAAAGAGGTTTTGCAAGGTGATTATCGACCGGAGCGTTTCCCGGCCCAGCTCATCCGGCCCGGCCCGGAAAAACTACTGTGGATCGTGGATCGAGATGCAGCGAGCTGTTTGACTGATTAATTTAAGGTATAAATTCAGCCATTTGAAATTTAGGACACGGATTTTCACAGATTGTCACAGATTTAGAGAATACATAAAAAAAATATGTTAGTTTTTCTAAAGTCAATTAAATCCTTAAAATCCGCGTTTATCCGTGTCCCCAATAAAAACGAAGTTCATCCAAATCAAGAAAGGAAAATCACATGACTTCGCAATGCGATATCGGTCTGATCGGTCTGGCCGTAATGGGCCGGAACCTGGTTTTAAATATGGCTGACCATGGCTTTCAGGTGGCGGTCTTTAACCGTACCACCCGAAAAGTGGACGAATTCATGGCGGGTGACGCAATGGGCAAGTCCGTTGTCGGGTGTCAAAGTCCTGAAGAGCTCGTGCAGCATCTTAAACGACCGCGGCGGGTGATGATGATGGTAAAAGCGGGGGAGCCGGTGGACCGGACCATCCGGCAAATTGCACTGTTGCTTGAAGCCGGTGACATTTTGATCGATGGCGGAAACTCCTATTACCAGGACACCGAACGCCGGATCAAAGAACTTGATTCGCGCGGCATTTTATACCTTGGCAGCGGAATTTCCGGCGGAGAGGAGGGTGCGCGGCATGGACCGAGCATTATGCCCGGCGGGTCCGCCGACGCCTGGCCCCATCTCAAGCCCATTTTCCAGGAAATTGCTGCCAAGGTCGGTCCCAACCATGACATTCCGTGCTGTGAGTGGGTGGGATCCGGCGGGGCCGGTCACTATGTTAAAATGATTCACAACGGCATCGAATACGGCGACATGCAGTTGATATGTGAAGCCTACAGTCTGCTGAAAGATGGTCTGGGACTTTCCAATGCGCGCCTCTACGATATCTTTGCCCAATGGAACAAAGGCGAACTCGACAGCTATTTGATCGAGATTACCCGGGATATATTTTCAGTCATCGATCCCGAAACCGACCACGCCCTGGTGGACATGATTCTCGATAAGGCCGGCCAGAAAGGAACCGGAAAATGGACCAGTCAGCTGGCCCTTGACCTGGGGGTTCCGACCACACTGATTACCGAGGCGGTATTTGCCAGGATTCTTTCGTCACAAAAAGAAAAGCGTGTGCGTGCCGGCAGGATTCTGGCGGGTCCCCACGGGGCTCTTGAAAAATGGCGTGAATCGGTGGATCCAGAGCAATTCATCGACGCGGTTCGCCAGGCACTGTATGCTTCCAAAATTTGCAGTTATGCCCAGGGATTCTCTCAGTTGCAGGCTGCATCCGGCGAGAATAGCTGGGAATTAAATTACGGCGAGATTGCCATGATGTGGCGCGGCGGGTGCATCATCCGTGCGGCTTTTCTGGAGCGGATCAAAGAGGCCTTTGATCGCGATGCCGGCTTAGAGAATTTGCTGCTGGATCCTTACTTCAAACAGGCGGTGGCGTCAAATCAGGATGGCTGGCGACAGGTTGTCGCTACAGCCGCCGGGCTGGGTATTCCCACACCGGCCGTCAGTGCGGCCCTGAATTATTATGACGGCTACCGCAGCGAACGCCTGCCCCACAACCTGCTGCAGGCACAGCGGGATTATTTCGGTGCCCACACCTATGAGCGCATCGACCGCGATGGTAGTTTTCACTCGGATTGGATCAGATTAAGGCGGGAGCCGCAAAAATGATATGGAATTGATTCTATTTCAATATTTTTATCTGACAGGATCAACAGGATTATCAGGATAAAATCCACCTTCGGTGGGAAGGAGTATATCAGGTCTATAATTCTAGCTTCTTTTGATTTCTACATCAAAAAATTGTGGTTGCCTTATCGATTAATACTTCCTGCTTCTAGTGACTTAAAATTCT
>CAMYLH010000154.1 GCA_947259065.1 uncultured Desulfobacterales bacterium | reverse complement strand
CGGGGAGTCGGCCGGATCCAAATTTGCCAAAGCGCGTGAGCTGGGTATTGCCATTGTCGATGAAGGTGCTTTCAGAGATATGCTTGACCATGGAAAATAGGGTCGGAAGCAAAGAGGAGAGTGCTTAGGGAATAGGGCGCAGGGAATAGGGATAGGACTAATGAACATCGAACATCGAGCGTCCAACATCGAATATTGAATAGGAAAAGAAGAAACAGACTATTAACATAGAAGAAAGGCCGCTCGAGTATTCGGTGAGAATCATAAAGAATGACATTTTAGCGGAAACAGAAGAATGAATTAAGATTTTTGTTACGCGTTATAAGTATCATAGCGGATGAAAAGAACCAGAAGTAGTCATTCAAGGTTTGACATCGAATTTTAGAAAACAAATGAGATTAAATTGCGGAGCGGAGCGACATCATTATTCGATGTTCAACGTTGGGCGTTGGATGTTCGATGTTCAGTCTTTTTTATGCCCTACGGGCGGCGTTTTGTCTAATGCCGAGTGAGCAAACGGGAGGGTAACCATGGATAGTAACGTCAGAGCCCACGCCATTATCAGCGGCCGCGTGCAAGGCGTGTTTTTCCGAGTGGAAACCAAACACGCTGCCGATGGGTTTGGGGTATTCGGATGGGTGAGAAATCGAAGAGATGGTACTGTCGAAGCCTTGTTTGAAGGAGACCAGGATCGGGTAGACGCGGTGCTCGGGTGGTGCAAAGAAGGCCCGGCGCATGCGCAGGTGTCGGATGTAAAAATAGACTGGGAGGATTATACGGGGGAGTTTAGCGGGTTTGAGATTACGTATTAGTTCTACTTTATCCAGCATCCAGTAACGAGTAACCAGTAACGAGTATTCAGTAACGAGTATCCAGGGTTTTCGCAGGTTGGGTTGAGGCAGGAACCCGCAGAATGACAATGGTCTCAACCCAACCTGCAAAAAGTCGAACGGTACAATCAGGCACTAATTAGACGGCGTCTTTAAGTTTCTTACCCGGGCTGAATTTGACAACATTGCTGGCTTTGATTTTAATGGGCTCACCGGTTTGAGGATTACGGCCTTTGCGAGCCTTACGACGTACTTTTGAGAATGTGCCGAAACCAACCAGAGTGACCTTGCGCGGCCGCCGCCGCAACCTTGGAAATCTTGGCTTCCGTTGCTGCCTTTTCTACAAGTTCTGCTTTTGTCATAGTGCTCCTCCTGTCGTCTTGATGGTTTGTTTTTGCTGGACCAGGCCCGATTGCCTATTTTCTTGAGTCCATATAAGAAGCAAAATTTCATGTCAACCCAATATTCAATTCCGGCTTGTCCGGGTTGGGTTAGAATAGCGCGTCGATGAATTGCCCAGCATCAAACGGTCTGAGGTCCTCTATCTTCTCACCGATTCCGATATACTGCAACGGAATATTCAGTGAGCTGCAAATAGCGATGACAATGCCGCCCTTGGCGGTGCCGTCAAGTTTGGTCAGGGCCAGACCGGTTACCGCTAGGGCTTCATTGAAAAGTCGCGCCTGGGACAAGGCGTTTTGGCCGGTAGTGGCATCTAAAACCAGCAAAATCTCATGGGGTGCTCCCAAAATTTGTTTGGCCACGGTGCGTTTGATCTTTTTGAGTTCTTCCATCAAATTGACTTTGGTGTGAAGCCGGCCGGCCGTATCAATGAGGACGATATCGCATCCCCTGGCCTTGGCAGCTGCAACCGCATCGAAGGCCACGGCTGCCGGATCTGCATTTTCCTTATGTTTGACGAAATCGCATCCCCTGGCCTTGGCAGCTGCAACCGCATCGAAGGCCACGGCTGCCGGATCTGCATTTTCCTTATGTTTGACGAATTCCGCGCCGGCTTTTTGAGCCCATACCAGGAGTTGTTCAACCGCTGCGGCCCGAAACGTATCGGCGGCGGCGATCAGAACTTTTTTTCCAGAAGCTTTTAAAGATGCAGCAATTTTACCGATCGTAGTTGTTTTTCCGACACCATTGACACCCACGACCAGGATCACATGGGGGGTGCTTTTCTCCGTCTTGGGCACAGGAGTTGGGGTGTCGAGTATGGATAAAATTTCCGCTTTGAGTATTTGTTTTACTTCAGTCGCGTTCGCACCCTTTGCGCTTGTAATTCGCTCCATGAGGGCCATGGTGGTTTGAACGCCGATATCCGACGTAATCAGAAGTTCTTCCAGGTCTTCTAACGACTCTTCATCGATTTTCTTTTTACCGGCAAAGACGTTTTCAAATCCATCCGATAAATTTTGCCTGGTCTTGGACAGGCGGTTTTTCAAACGCTTAAAATATCCGATGCTTTGCGGGGGGGCGGTTGGGTCGTCTTCAGGCTGATCGGAAAAATCAGCATTGGCCGTCTGCCCGAACCCTGCTATTTGATTTTGCGATGTCGTTGCCTTTTCAGGCGCCATTGCCTGCGCTTCTGATTCAGCTGCCGGCGTTTCATCTTGCTGTGCCTCTGCAACCTGGTCTGCGGCAGGTTCCTTATCGCGCTTGTTCTTGGTTTTTTTGAACCAGCTAAATGCCATTGTGGGGGTTACCTTAGAAAATCAATTTGACCCCGGCTTTTGGAAGTTTACGGAAACAACTTTTGAAATGCCCTTTTGTTCCATGGTGATGCCGAACAGCATGTCGGCAAACTCCATGGTCCGCTTGTTATGGGTGATCATGATAATCTGGGAATTTTCGCCGATGATTTGCAGCAGATCATTGAAACGGAATGTATTGGATTCATCCAGGGGTGCGTCGATTTCATCCAGCAGGCAAAACGACGCCGGTTTAATCAGGAATATGGAAAAAATGAAGGCAATTGCCGACAGTGCCTTTTCACCGCCGGAAAGCAGGCTCAACCGCGTCAGTTTCTTCCCCGGAGGGTGAATCATAAACTCAACACCGGATTCAAGGGGTTTGTTCGGCTCAATTAGGACAAGCTTGGCTTCACCGCCTTCAAAGAGCCGGGGAAATACCTCATTTAACTTTTGATTGATTTGGGTGAAGGTCTCCAAGAAGCGCTGCTGAGTAATCTTGTTGATTTTTCTGATCACTTTGTGCAGATCTTCGATGGCCTTGAGAAGATCATCGCGCTGGGTCTCCAGGAAATTAAAACGATCCATTAATTGCTCATACTCTTTGATGGCGCCCAGGTTGACATCGACGATCTTTGATATTTTTTCTTTACTGCGGGACAAGTCGGCTTCCATGTCTTCGGTGGTCATATCGGCCGTGATTTTAGCCGCGGTTTCATTTTCAAGTAATTCTGATTTGAGCGCTGCAAAAGCGCTTTGGTACCGTTCCTCCAGACGATTGGCAATGTTTTCGCGTCTGAGCTGAAACTGGGATTGTTCAAGCTCCAGCAGGCGAAATTTTTCCAGGGTTTTTTCCCGTTTGCTTTTTATGGCCGATATCTTGCCGTCGCTGTCTTTGAGTCGGTCGTCAATTTCCTGGTAAACTTCTTGGTTACGTCCGATGGCTTCTTCGAGACGGCCTATGATTTTGTACATTTGTGAAAGCTGATCTTCGTTGCCGGCGACAGTGGCTCTGGATACTTCTTCTTTATTTTTTTTCAGGCTGATTTCGCGGGAAAGTTGTTCAAGTCTGATCAGTCCGTCCTCATGGAATTCTTTCAGTCGCTTTAAACTGCTGTTGCTGTTTTCCAAGCGGGCATTCAAGGCGGTCAGCGTCATTTTGAGCTCAACTACCGTTTGATTATAATCCTCCATCCTGGCCGAGACAGACCGGATTTGTTCCGACAGTTGGGCCACCTCGTCCTGGGCGGATTTGATTTCATCGACTACCCCGGCCAGGGCGGTATTATATTGGGTCATCTCATCGTCAATATCGCTGGCTTCGCCCAATAATTGTTCCTGTTCCAGCTGGACGATTTCCAGGTGACGATTCGCATTTTTAAGGTCTTCACCGGCCCGGTAAAGTGTCTTTTCAGCATCGATTTCATCCTCGACGGCCCGGTTTTTCTGCTCGATCTGTTTTTGCATGGTGCTTTCGAGGTTGCGAACCACCGACTCCAGGTCATTCTGATCGTGTTGCGCTTTTTCGATGTGCTCGGCCAAGATCGCGTCCTGGCGTTTGAGCTCTTTTATTTCATGTTTTTTGGCAAGAATTCCGCTTAATTTATCCTTGCTGCCGCCGATCAGAATGCCCTGGTGGGATACAACTTCACCATTTTTGGTTACAATTCTCTGCAAGGTGCCGTTCTGATTAAAAAGTTCCAGCGCCTCTTCTATGCTATCGATTAAAATGACATCCCCCAAAAGTACCTGGGCGATATGTTCATAACCCGGTTTTACGCGAATGTGATTCAATAACAGTTTGGAAGGATCCGGCGCCTGGTTTTCTTTTCCTCGAATTGGTTTCGCGGATGAAACCGGGATAAATCCGCTGCGTCCGGCATTGTGGGTTTGCAGATAATCAATGGCTTGCAGGCCTGTTTCCTGGTCTTTTACGACAATATATTGCAGAGATTCTCCCAGGACAGCCTCTATCGCCGTTTCATAGGCCGGGTCCGCATCTATAATGTCGGCTGCCAGGTTCAACACATTGGCTGTCAGCTCACGGCTGATATCCGTCGACTCCGAATTTTGTTCATCTGCTTTGGAACTGTGGGCCCTCATAATCGCCTTGACACCATCGCGGTACCACTCGAAGTTGTCTTCCATTTTTTTCAAGGCGTTGTATTTGGATTTGGTTGTATTGCGCTCTAGTTCAAGCGTTTGTGTCAGTTTAACCTGTTTGGCCAGGGCGGTGGCATTTTCATCCAGATGGTTGCGCGTTTCCGCGATCTGGCTATTCAGTGCTCCGATCTCCTGCTGCAGGGTGTTTAGCCGGCTGCTGGCCTGGGATTCTTTTAATTGTGCCGTTTTAATCTGTTTTTGAGCCAGAGCCTCTTCTTCATCCGTTCGTTTGAGACGTCTTTGCAGGCTTTCCCTATTATTGGCCGCGTTCTGATATATATTTTTATACTGGGCCTCCCGGGTCATCAAATTCATCAGCTGAGCTTTAGCGGTTTCAAGGTCCCGGTTGAGCGTTGACAATTCCTCCCTGGTCTGCTGGCTGCTCTGCCGATGCTGATCGAGACGTTCCCTTTCATTTACCATCTCCGTCCTGAGATCGACATTTTCCTGTTGAACCTGGGCAATTTCAGCAATCAGATCATCATTTTTATGAGCCAGATCTCCCCGCGCAACCTCAAATTCGGCTACTTCTCGAGAAAGTCGCTTGATCTCATCACGCAGGTGCGCCAGATCATTTTCCGTACGATCAATTTTTCGCTGGGTCTCATATTTATCGGATTTTTGATCGGCAATTTCCTGATTTTTCTCCCAGCGCTTGAGTTTTATGTCCTCAATGGCGGCATCCAGTTTTTTTAGTTCGGATGAGTGCCCGATGTCCGCATCTTTCAGTTCTTTCAGCAGTGAATCGGCCTCTTCAATCTGGCGGGTTAAATCATCAAAATAATGAATTCCCAGACGGACATCCAATATTTTGATGCGCCTTTGGTATTTGTTATACAGTTCCGCTTTTCTGGCCTGGCGTTTCAGGCTGGCCATTTGCCGCTTGATTTCCGACAGAATATCGTTGACTCTTAACAGATTCCGTTGGGTGATTTCTACCTTGCGCAGCGCCTCCACCTTGCGGTTTTTATAGCGGGTGGTTCCAGCAGCTTCTTCGATGAAATAGCGGCGTTCTTCAGGATTAGCGTCCGTGATCGCTCCGATATTGCCCTGCTGAATGACGGCATAGGATTTGGATCCCAATCCACTGCCTAGAAAAACGTTGTGAATGTCCTTTAATCGACAGGGTTGGCGGTTCAATAAATAGGCGCTTTCTCCGGATCGATACAAGCGGCGGGTCAGGTTGATTTCCGTAAAATCTTTTAACTCCTCGGGGGCGGTTCCATTGTCATTGGCAAGGGTTAACGAGACTTCAGCCATGTTTAGGGCCGCCTTGCCGTTGGTGCCTGAAAAAATGATATCTTCTTTTGATTTGCCCCGCAGCTGCTTCAGGCTCTGTTCCCCCATTACCCATCGGATGGCATCGACGATATTGCTTTTGCCGCATCCATTCGGTCCAACCACCGCGGAGATGCCCGGCGGAAATTGTATGGTTGCTTTCTCGAAAAATGATTTAAAACCGGTTATTTCCAGTTTTTTTAGTTTCATCTAATAAAACACTCCTTGAAAATGTTCACAGGTTCAACGTTCACCGTTCAGGGTTGCCATTCTTTATACCGTCGGATTCACCGGATCGCTGAGAAGCGGATGATTGCTGTTCGGAGTAGGTATTTGTGTCGTCTCCCACAAACATTCGGACATGAGATGCCTGACGAATAAGAATCGTCTGGGTGCAGATATTAATTGGGAATCATAGCAGGAAGCAGTTTTCTTGTAAAGGGGAAAACACAACAAGCGGTATATTTTTTATGATTCCGATACAAGATATGGGGTACCGGCAGAGAAGATAGAGCATGGAGCATAGATTACTTCCTTGGGTAATAACTTAAAGCAGAGAATGCCTAAAGTGAGCTAAAATGCTTAAAATGACTAAAGCCCGCCCTGTCGCGACACGTTCATGCATATTAATATTGCCTATGTGTTATTGCAAACCTAACTTATGAGTAATTCATACGGGTGATCGGTCTGGGCCAGGGTTAATGAGACGCTTCGCTCTATCTGTTTGTATAAGATGGACAGAATACCACAATTTTAGCTCATTTTAGTTCATTTTAAATTTTAGCTCATTTTCTCAATTTCACCTCTACCGCATGGCCGCAAGCCATGCATCAGGCCCGACAAATTGTCTGTCTTGCTTTTGATTATCAAGCAATGTCACCAAAGACGCTTCAGGATTGGCCGATTGCAGCATAACTCGCGCGCGGCGGCGCGGATCGCTCAATATTTTATAAGCATCTCGAACACGCTCAAATTCCTCCGGACACCTTTCCGGCGGGTATTCTTTGATTTTGTTCAGGTAGGCCGAGCGAATTGCCCCTGCATCGGCATCTTGCGACACGCCGAGAATAGTTTGGGGATCTTCGTCCAATATAGGTAAGTCATAATTTTTCGCCATCGATTGGCCCTCGTTTTAGCGCCGTTTGCGCTTCGTTTTTCTTGATCGCCGACCAGGAAACCAATCCTGGCCCAAATCCGGCAGGGTCCCGTCAGCCTCGGCTTTTTGCATTTCTCGTTGTAATTGATCCGCCAACCAGGGGTCTTTGCGCGCTAGTTCATCCGGGTCGGGAAAAGACCCATTTCTGCCATGCTTTGCGAACACTTTCATGATAAGTGACATCAAATCCGGCGGCAAATCAGGTAGAAAATCATCCAGAAGGGTATTAAAATCCGGGAAGTCATCAATATCATCGTCATCATCGAATTCTTCAGCATATAGTTCGTCCGGCCGGTACGGGGCTTTCCGGTCTCGACAATTTTTGGCATCGCAATAGCGG
>CAMYLH010000153.1 GCA_947259065.1 uncultured Desulfobacterales bacterium | reverse complement strand
TGCTATTCGATACTGTAATCAAGGGATTGTTCGCGGCCCCGGCGCTTTATCTGGAGCTGCATGCCGGATCCCGATGATAATTGTTCAACAACCTTGATGGCATCTTCGACGGATCCAATGGGATTACCGTTTAAGCCGGTAATGATGTCGCCGTTTCTTAACCGCATCTTCCTGAAAATGGCGTTGGGTTTGATGCCGGTGATGGATATTCCGGCGGCTTCACCATCTTCGATGTGGGGGCGCAGGGTTGCCTGCTCCATGAGCGCGCCCAGGTTTTGCATTTCTTTTTCAATCTGATCACCCCGCAATCTGATTTTGCGGGCTGAGCGTGAAACCGGCAGCCTTGGTTCGGAAGTACGCGCGGATGACCGTCCGTCCCGCCGGCCTCTACCTAGACCGGTGTTTTCCTCCATTGCCAGGATTTCGTCGTTATCTCCGACTTTCAATACGACTTTTTCTCTTAATATCAGCTTGACAACGGCATTTTGGATGGTATCTCCGGCCTGGTAAAGATTTTGTTCTCTAGCTTTGGTATCTTCGATTACCGCATAGGCCCCTTCGTTTCGCCCGGTTACCGTGCCCCACAGCTTTAGTTTAAGATCAGTCTGCTTGAGCTGCTCCAAATTCAATTTTGTTTCGACCACCGCAGCCGCTTCTTGTTCCTGTGTGCTGGAATTGAAAATATTGCGTTTAGTGATCGCCGTATAATCCGCCAAAGGCGGATGGGATATCTCGACAGGGGCTGATGAAACCCGGTTTACCGTGACGCCGGCGGTGATACCGTAGTCTAGTCGTGCTGTGACAAACGTATAAAACGCGTTCACACAGAGATAAACAGCCACGGTGATGAGAAAAAAATTGGCGATGGTAAAATAGCGATTAATCATAGCTTAATTTAAAGAAAAGCCGGGTTCATCCAATGTGCCGTCGACTTTAAACGATATGGCCGCTTTTCCGGCATTTTTTTTACGTAAAAAGTTCATCGGAAGGGTTTTTTCAATTTTTGCCAGCAATAGATGGTGCGGTGTCACCGATATCGTCAAATTCAATGCGTTTTGACCGGTTAACGCAATTGTACCGGTAAGATCCGCATCCAGCTGATTTCCTTTGGCGCGGGTTTGTTTAATGGTCAGGGTGTCGTTGTTGAGTGTTAGTTCCGCAACGATATCTCTAAATTCCAATGACTCCAGATTAAATACGGCTTTGTCCAAATCGATCCTGCATTGCGACAGTGTCAGTTTCCCCTCCAGCGACCGGTTTGGCCCCGCGTTGGCAAAAGTGAAATTTCCATTGAGCACACCGGAAATTTTGTCAGCAGGCAGGCGTCTCAAGGCGGGTATTTCCTGCATCTGAACACCTGAAATCCTGCCGTTACCTTTTATTTCCTGCCCACCGGAGTTGTCGTCGAATTCCGCTCGTCCGCTAAAGGTGCCGGAATTGACACGACCCCTGAAATTCACGGTGGATTTAGCGCTGAAGAACGACAAAATTCCGGGCATTAGTTTTAAACTATCGAGATCGACTAAGGCATTGTTGCGATGCACAATGCCGACGTCATGAAGGTTGACACCCGGAGGTATAACCGGACTAACACGGTCAATGGTGACGGTAATATCAGGATTTCCCTGACTCAGCCGATACGCCAAATATGATTTCAGCGTATCCGACGGGAAGAGATAATACAGAAAAAATCCCGTAATAGCGATGATGTAGATGGCATATAAAAGCGATTTTTTGGATATTTTCATTTCAACTGTTTAGATTTCTAGCGTTTCAACCTGCAGCACAGCGGTAAGAAGCCCTTGTTTTTTGTCTTTTTTCGAAATCGAGATCCTTTTGACGTCCACCATGTTTTTGGATGTTTCAACCCCGTGTAAGTAAGCGGTCAGCTGTTTCAGGGTGATGGCATCCAGCTTCATCTCCACCCGCGAAATCTTATATGGACTGTTTATCTGGACCTTCGTAGAAGGTTTCATGTAGGTGATGTTATCCTTGACACCGGCTTCAACGGCCAGTTGGCCTAAAAATGGATACAACTTAAATCCCTTTTGCCGGCGGCTAAATAGGGCTTTGGATACATTCGCTTTTTGGGTCAGCCTATAATAATCTGACTGTAGTTGACGCATTTCCTCAAGCGTCGCTGCTTTGTCTTGCAGGCTTTCCTTCAATTGGTCCGTTCTACTAATAAATGGTTCCACAATCAATGTGGCTATTAAAAAAATACCAATAACACCGACTGCCAGCATAATCGCATGGCGCTCGCGTTTGTTCATTTTTTTTAATGCTGCCGGCAGCTTCATTTTATAACACCACTTTCATCTGAAAACGGATTTCATTACCGGACCGGTCCTTGTTGGAGGAGTTGATGGTCACTTTTTTAAACGCATCAATTTGCTCCAGCTTATTTTTAATGTCGTCCACCGCTTCAAAGGTGTCGGTGGTTCCCGTAATGATCACGTTATCCGGTGAAATGACCATGCGGCTAATGTCCACGGCGATGGATTCCGCAATGCTTTTACTGATATTATCTAAGATATCGATGCTGAGTATCCGGGATGTCGTTGCGGTTTGAAATTCGCCATTTTTTTTGACTTCCTGCACTTCAATCTGCATCTGCTTAAACGGATCTTCAATCCGTTTTACCTTAGGGAAAGTTTTCTTAAAAATACCGGTTATTTGGCGGTCGAAGCGATCTATCTGCCGGTTTAAGGTATAAGAGTCTGCAATGAAGTTAAAAAATACTAAGGCCATCACCACTGCGGCCAGAATTCCGGTTTTGACTAGATATTTTCTGTATTTTGCAATAAATTTTTTAGCGGCAAACTGGCCTTTGTGAAAGTTTAAACCCCTGATCCCTTCGATTTCCATTAAAGCCAATGCCAGGGCGTTATCCATCAGGGTCGGGTCCCACGGCTTGCGGTCTTCACCGTCAATGGGAATACTCAGGCTATCTGCAAAGTTTAGGCGCTTGACTGGAAGATCGAGAAACCTGGAGACATCTGCATCAAAATTGGCGCCGTTCAAACCGGAGCCGGTCACTACCATATCCGCCGGTTGGTATTCCGACTGCGAAAGTTCACTAAAAGCTGTAAGCGTCCGGTGGACAAAGGCTCCCAGCGACCCTGCCCCACTCTCGGCGTGGACTGGAGTCGGAAATGATCGGATCAGCTTAATCCCTCCGTTGCTGACGATGAACAGCGTACTGAGAGTCTTATCGACCTTCAGAAACAACTGGTCTTTACCGGCATCTGTCTTATTTGCCAGACAGAGGGCCGTCGGCAATCCGCTCAGCGTTACCATTTCAGGATCCATTTTAATTGCGCCCAGGGTCCCAAGATAGGGGGTTAGCTCGGATTTGGGTACGGCCACGGCAATGACATCGGTATGATCACTGTGGCCGGCTGACTCCAGGTCGACAAAGTCAATGATGAGGTCATCGACCGGGTAAGGAACCGTCGGCTCCAGTTCAAACGGCAGGACCATTTTAATCTTTTTTGAATCCTTGAATGGGATCTGCAAAAACCGATAAGAAAAATGATCCGCTGAAATAGAGGCCACACACTCACAGCCGTCCATATCAATCTCACTGCGAAGTGTATCCAGGGCCGTCTTAAAAGGATTTTTGTCCTCAGTGGAATCGGATATGGGAACATGCGCATAGGTATCGATCCGGCTTTCACGCAGGCTGGTTTTAACCAAAACTGCGGAAATGGATTCTTTTCGAATATCAATTCCGAGAACTTTTCTGCTCATTTAGGCCCTATTTATTAAAATCCCCTCATGTTTGCGAAGGATTTTTCTAACGAAATATTTTTGCCACCAAGACGCCAAGACACGAAGTTTAATTAATAATAGACATTTATTGTTTGTGTCTTGGTGCCTTTGTGGCTATTCTTTCCGGTTTATCCGGTTTGGGTTTAACCCTACTGCGTTTGCCAGCTTAAAACCTTGCATGTCCATTTACCGCTTTGAGGCTTTTGAACTCGTTGGACGATGGCGCTCACGGACGTTTTGATGTTGCCTATGGCAGCTTCGGATTCAATGCGAAACACGTCGCTTGATACTGAAATCAGTTTAGGATCGATCTTGATATCATCAAGGCCTGGAATGTTTTTATACCAGTTGGTGCTTGAAAAGTCATGTATATCTTTTCCAGGCACTATTTCCTGGCGAAAATCATATAGCGTTTGGGCCATATCTTCGTTTTCAATTCCCAGCAAAGCAGCCAGGACGGGCAAGGCCGCCGTGTTAATATTAATGCGTCCCGGCCAGTTGACAGCCGTACCTGCTCCCAACGTTATCCCGTGGACGGTCATATGATGGGACATACCCGGGACTTCTGGCCGGCCGTTATAAAGCTCAGGGGTAATGCCTTTTATCAGCAAAAGCTCGTTTAGATCCGGTATCGGACCATTGCGACTGGCATACGGCGGATCGAGATCTTCATAATAGGTTGACTCCGCCCCGCTCAGGCCGGTGGTCGCGTCATCATCACCGCTATCGAGCCAATCCTTTACCGAGTTGACGATGGCAACCGGATCGCTGTCATCTTTAAGCTGTTCCTCGCTGCCGATGAATCTCAGGTAGCGGTCCCACAGCATGACATGGGATTGATTGAACTCTCGGCTTTCCGGAAACGACACCAGCGCATTGACCTGGATTTTGCCCAGCTCATCGGTGATCGTAACCGATATTTTTCCGGTTTCAAATGAAATTTCCTGCAGGATTTCATCGATTTTTTCAGGATTCGCCCAGTCCTCGTGCAGAGAATCGAAATTGGATTCAGATCTATCCTTAACCAGCAATGCCATAGCGGCATGTACACCGGAAGCGGCCATATTAGACATCGTCAAATGGTCACGCACGGCTGCGGTCGAGATGACCGCAAAACGCGCCCTACGGTTATATTCCAGCGCTGCGGCCACCAGCATAGTGGTCACCGATATTGTGATCAGCAGGGCGATGCCCCGATTGCCCTGGAATATTTTCAGTGCCTTGATCATATTTTTTCTAACATCGAAAACCTGGTCGTCCGGGTCAAGATTCGCTGCTTCTCTAGGGTTCGATCTCCTCCCGGCTCATTGCAGGACGGACTGTGGTTTCAAAGTTGTATGAAACGGATTCGTCGCCGATTTCGAGTTGGATTTTGATGGCGGCCGGTGTCGCGTGACCAAACTCGTCTGAATCGGAATTCCATTCCTCGGATTCGGAACCTTCGGAGTCGTAGTACTTAAATGCCAAGGATTTGACATGTTCACTCAATACCGGATCCCCACTATTTTCCTCAAACGGCGGGTATGGGTACAGATGGTCCGCACGTCTCAGTACCTGCTGACCGTCATCTTTGCCCTGGACATAGTAAACAATTTCGGCCACTCCACGCTTTCCGCTATTATTCAAAGGGATGTGGGCATTGCTGGCAAACCTGATCGATGCAAAACTTATGCCACCGATTTCGTTGCTGGACCCTACGATGCGAAAGGGATCGGGCGGATCGTCAAAGTTCGGTGGTTTGTATAATGGCGGCTGTGAAATGTATAAGGCCCCCAAATCGAGAGTCATCCGGTTCAGGCAATTTTTTGCCATATCATAATATCGAGAGCTGTGTTTCAGAGTATCCGTAGTTGAAAATACGGCATTGAACGAAGCCAGGATCGTCGTCACAACAATTCCCAGTATTAAAAATGCAAGCAGAATTTCCATCAAGGTGAAGCCGCGTGCACGGGTCAGCGGCATTTGGAGACCGGATGCTCGATGCTCGATACTCGATGCCGGATACTCGAT
>CAMYLH010000152.1 GCA_947259065.1 uncultured Desulfobacterales bacterium | reverse complement strand
GGATGCCCTGCATAGGGCTTTTCAACCGGGAACTCTGAACGCTGA
Source organism: uncultured Desulfobacterales bacterium (assembly GCA_947259065.1). Taxonomy (GTDB): domain Bacteria; phylum Desulfobacterota; class Desulfobacteria; order Desulfobacterales; family JAFDCJ01; genus JAFDCJ01. Next base: position 8,613 of record CAMYLH010000152.1, on the reverse strand, counting down.
ACCGCTTAACCCAGGTTATAATGTCACCGTAATATAGTACCCCTGTTCTGCCCGCTGCAACAGAAGTACGATCGTATTTTTACGACGGGATTTGATGACGGCTTTTTTAAAATCCGCACTCGTTTGGATGGTAAAATCATCTATTTGGCGAATCACATCTCCGGGCTGTGCGCCGATGCGGCCAAGGTAAGAATTTTTCTTTAATTTTGAAATTACCACCCCATCTCTGGCATATATCCGATAGGCCTTTCTTTTTTTCTTCGTTAGATCCTCGACCTTGATCCCCAGAAGCCTGAAGGCCAGATCCTCGGCTAGTTCAAGGGGATATACTTTTGTTTTTATCGCCACGGTTATTTTTTTTCCGTTGCGCCAGAGCATCGCTTGAAGCGTATCGCCGGCGGCTATACTTTTTGTGACCGACTTGTAGTCATCGATGGAGTTAATTTTTCTATTGTCGATAGTTACAATAATATCGCTTTCCTGCATTCCAGCCGTATTAGCCGGGCTTTTCGGCTCCACCGTTTTTATGACAATCCCTTTATTGCCCGGTACTTTCAGATACCGTGCCAGTGATTCGTCCATGTTTTGCACTGTGATGCCTATCCAGGCCTGAATCACTTCACCATATTGAATCAGATCCGATATGATTTTACGGGCTTTGCCGATGGGAATCGCAAACCCGATCCCTTGGGCTTTGGCATAGATGGCTGTATTGATTCCAATCAAATCTCCGTTGATGTTCAATAACGGTCCCCCGCTGTTGCCGGGGTTAATAGACGCATCAATCTGGATAAAATTGTGGAACACCCTGTCCTGGGCCCGAATACTGCGGTTTATGGCACTGATGACCCCGGTAGTTACCGTGTGGGAGAAACCAAAGGGATTGCCGATAGCGATGACGGTTTCACCGATCATTAGATTCTCGCTGCTGCCCATTTTGATGGCTGGAAGCCGGTCCTTGGAATCGATTTTTAGTACAGCCAGATCCGAATCGGGATCCGCTCCTACAATCCTGGCCTCAAATTCGCGCTCATCCTGCAGCACAACTTTGATGGTGCCGGCTTTCTGGATGACATGGGAGTTGGTCAAAATAAGCCCTTTAACCCCATCAATAATCACTCCGGATCCCAGGCTGGTATGCTGCTGACGGCGTTCAAAGCGCGGGTCGAAAAAATCTCTGAAAAACTCATCGAAAAAGGGGTTGAGACCAAAGCCGGAAAATGGACTGGTGCGCTTGCGAACTTCGTAAGCGGAACTTATATTTACCACTGCCGGACTGACTTCTCGAACCGCCCTCACAACGGCGGTTTCGCGATTTAGTTCGTGACCGTAACTTCCGGGTGCCTGGATCAAAATCAGTAAGCAGAGTGATAAATAAATGGTACCAATGAGGGATCGTTGTTTGTCGATTTGCCTATTCGCTAGCATTTTTCGCCTTCGAGGATTAGAGATAGCTTCGATTTTTTAAATTTACCAATAATAATCATCAAAAATACAAATTCCAGCTATCTTTTTAGGATTGTAACGGATATTCTGATACCAGAATCAAAGAATTGTAACCGTTCAACCTTTGAACTCGTTAACGCTTACGAGTCAAGATCTTATATGCATATGGCCATTAACTCTCTTGACGATATTTTGCATTTTGTTGAAAAGCCAAGCCGTTACCTGGGATCGGAAATTAACATCGTGAGAAAAGATCTTGGGCGGGTCAAGCTACGCTTTGCCCTGGCGTTTCCGGATCTGTATGAAATCGGAACTTCTCATTTCGGAATGCAGATACTTTACCATATCCTGAATGCAAACCCGGACATAGCAGCTGAGAGAGTATTTGCGCCCGGTGTGGATATGGAAACCATTCTGAGAAACACTGGTCGGCCGCTCTTTTCATTGGAATCCCATAAATCGATTAACCGTTTTGATATCATTGGGTTCAGCCTTTTATATGAGTTGAACTACACTAATATCCTTACTATCCTTGACTTGGCTCAAATTCCATTTTTAGCCTCCGAGAGAAATTCTAATCATCCGTTGATCATTGCAGGCGGTCCGTGTACCTGCAATCCGGAACCCATTGCCGAATTTTTTGATGCCATCGTTGTGGGTGACGGCGAAAACGTTATTCTTGAAATGTGCGAAGCCTGGCTTCGCTGGAAAGAAGGGACTCCGGCTGATAAAGAAGCTTTGTTGAAAAAATGGTCGCAGATTGAAGGCGTCTATATTCCTTCCTTTTTTAAGTTTGGTACTGATGACCACGGCTTTCAAACCCTAACGCCTCGCTATCCAAATTACACAAAAGTGCGACGTGCCATTGTCCCCGATTTGGATAACATACCGTTTCCTGAAAAACCGATCATCCCCTTTGGTAAACCCGTCCATGACCGGCTGCGTTTGGAGGTTTCCCGGGGGTGCACCCGGGGCTGCCGATTTTGTCAGGCCGGGATGATTTATCGCCCGGTGCGTGAGCGCTCACCGGAGCAGCTATTGTCCCTAGCCGCTAGTTCAACCGCAGCCACCGGATATGATGACCTATCCTTGTTGTCTTTGAGTACCGGCGATTATGGATGTATCATACCCCTGATGGAGCGATTGATGGCCCGTTTTGCATCTGACCATGTTGCCGTTTCTCTACCCTCCCTGCGAGCAGGTACACTGACACCGGAACTCATGAAGCTTATCAAAAAGGTCCGCAAAACCGGGTTTACTATCGCGCCGGAGGCCGGCAGTCAAAGACTGCGGGATCTGATTAACAAAAATATCAGCGAAAAGGAAATCATCGATACGGTCAAAGACGCCTTTAATTTGGAATGGCAGGTTATCAAGCTTTATTTCATGATCGGTCTGCCCACTGAAACGGATGACGATCTTGATGCTCTGGTAGATCTTGTGAAAAAGCTGCGAAGAATAAAAGGTCCCAAAGGACGCTGGGGGAAAATAAATGTCAGTATCGCCACTTTTATTCCCAAGTCGCACACCCCCTTTCAGTGGGCCGGACAGATTTCACTGGCTGAATCTCGATTGAAAATTAAACGGCTTCATGATCAATTGAAGCTTCCCGGAATTCAATTCAAATGGCAAAATCCGGAAGTCAGCTGGCTGGAGGGGCTCTGGGCTCGAGGAGATCGACGGCTCAGCCGGCTTCTTATTACCGCTTACAATAAAGGATGCCGGTTTGACGGCTGGAGCGATATGTTCAGCTTCCGGCTATGGCAAGAGGCTTTAGAAGAGGAGGCCATAGACCCGGATTTTTTTTCGGCCGGCAAACAAGATCTCAGCGAACCTTTGCCATGGGATCATATTGATAGTCGTGTCCGCAAAGCTTTCCTAAAAACCGAATGGGAAAAGGCCTTTGATAGGTCTTTCACAAACGACTGTCGCCAGGGGATGTGCACCCAATGCGGTGCATGCGATTTTACGGAAATCAAGATGAAAACACACCCGGACATTCAAAATGGACCATTTGCGGTCAGCGCTGAAACCAAGCAGGTTGAGGCAGGTTTTAAGAATCTGTCCGTTTTTTACTCTAAACTGGATCAGGCCAGATATTTTGGCCACCTTGAAATGGTCAATGTTTTTTTACGGGCCCTCAAACGCGCTGAAATACCTGTTGTATTTTCCCAGGGGTTTCACCCCAAGCCTAAAATTTCCTTTGATGATCCATTGCCCATTGGTATCGAAAGCCAGTGGGAGCACTTTACATTATGCGTACCGAGCTTTGTTCGTCCGGAGGCAGTTACCCAGCGACTAAACGACCAACTTCCGGCCGGCCTTGTTATTAATTCCTGTCAACTTGCTTGCAAAAAAACCGGGCAGCAGGAACCAAAGGCAAGCACTTATCTGGTCACCCTGAAGGAGGGTCATTTTGACAAAAAAAAATTGGCGTCCTTTGACCGCGCCACCGATGCTACCATTTCAATTTCGAATCGAAAAGGAAAGTTGAAAAAGATAAATTTAAAGGATATGGTATCAGATATTAAACATCTGGATTCTGCTTGCCTGCAGATGACGCTTTTATCGGTGCCTGGAAAAACCGTGCGACCTGCACTGATCCTGCGTCACATTTTCAGTCTTGCTGAAGATCACATCAAACAGGCAAGGGTTGTTAAGCAAAACGGAGTTTTGTAAAAATGTACAAACAACTCGTCATCAATGTAACCGAACATGAAACCCGGGTAGCCTTGTTGGATGATGGAAACATTGCTGAGCTTTATGTCGATCGTGGTGATGACACCGATATTGCCGGAAATATCTATAAGGGCAGGGTGTTGCGTGTTTTACCCGGTATGCAGGCAGCCTTTGTGAATATCGGGCTAAATCAGGCGGCTTTCATTTACGTGGATGACCTGTTCCATGACGGCCATAAGGAATATGAGCGGCTATTTAACCTCGAATCGGAGATGGATGAAGACGGTTTGGAGGATAAACCAGGCCCGGACTTTATTAAAAAGCGAGATTTTAGTATTGAAGAAATTATCCGGGAGGGACAAGAAATTCTGGTTCAAGCGGCGAAATCTCCCATGGGAACCAAAGGCGCTCGCATTTCTTCATATATCTCTCTTCCCGGTCGTTTTCTGGTTTTAATGCCCACCTCCGATCATATCGGAGTCTCCCGGCGCATCGAAGACGAAGCTGAGCGGGAACGTTTAAAGGGAATGGTACAGAAACTGCGAACCGAGGATTTCGGATATATTGTGAGAACCGCTGCGGAAGGTGAACAAGAAGAAAAGCTGGCTTACGAAATGGGGTTTCTAAACAATCTGTGGAAGAACATTCAGAAAAAATTTGAGATTGCCCGGGCGCCCTCCCTATTACACGCCGAGTTATCCATCAGTCTTCGAGCAGTGCGTGACCTTTTGATTCAGGAGGTAGAAAAGCTGGTCATTGATTCAAAACCAACCTACCATACGGTTTTAACATTTCTGGATAATTATATGCCCGGCCTGAAGGATCATGTTGTTCTGTATGAGGGCTCAGAGCCGATTTTTGACGCCTATAATCTGGAGGGAGATATTTCGCGAGCCCTGAAAAGGAAAGTATGGCTGAAGTCAGGCAGCTATATCTTAATAGAACATACGGAAGCCCTGGTTGCCATTGATGTCAATACGGGTCGCTATGTCGGGAAACACAACCTTGAAGAGACGATTTTAAAAACCAATCTGGAGGCGGTTAAAGAAATTTCATATCAAATCAGACTCAGAGATCTGGGGGGCATTATTATTATCGATTTTATTGATATGGAAAAAAAATCCAATCAGGAAAAAGTCTTTAATGCTTTGAAAGAGGCACTGAAAAAGGACAAAAGCAAAACCCATGTTCTTCCCATATCTGAAATGGGGTTAATTCAAATGACCCGCAAGCGCACGCGTGAGCCACTGACCCGAATTCTCTGTGAGCCTTGTTTTTATTGTGATGGCGAGGGGTATTTGGTTTCCAGACAGTCCATTTGTTATAACATTTACCGTGAGATCCTGCGTGATGCTCATGATATGACTAGCACGCGGCTGACGCTCAGGGTAAATCCCCGAATAGCCGAGCTTTTTCTGGGTGAAGAAGATTTGCTCATTTCCAATCTCGAACGGGACATCGGCAAGCAAATTGTAATTTATCCCAATCCCGAGTTTCACATGGAGCAATTCGATATCTTCGAAGTTCGAAGCCACTAACTCAATTCATAAGCCACCCCGACCTGGCCACCGGCTATGCCGGTGAGAATTTAAAAGGTTCTACCGTTACAGCGAGGGCATGCTTCATGGTGCAAAGCTGATTGATGCCGGCGGCTTATGAATTGGTGTACCACTTCTATTTTGCAATCGTGGGCCTGGCTAAGTCGTTTTTTTTCATATCGCTCCGAAATTTAAGCACATAAGCAGCTATTTAAAATCTCACGCAAAGACGCCAAGACGAAAAAAAAATCAGCAAAAACTTCGCGGCCATGCGCCTTTGCGTGAGATACGTGTTGTTTCAGCCAAAATAAAGTCGGTATTTTTGACGATTCCCTGAATCTCGGGATTTGATATTGACAGATAAAGTTTCTTGTGCTTTACTCATTCGATTTAAGGTATCATTTGCAACGATGCTGGTATGCCAGGTGCCAAAAACTCATGGAAGCATATTTAGATAAGGAAATTTTACAATGAAAAGAACATTTCAGCCCAGCAGAATAAAACGGGCCCGAAATCATGGATTTCTTAAACGGATGTCTACCAAACAAGGTAGAAGAATCATTAATCGCAGAAGAGCCAAGGGCCGTATCCGGCTGTCAGCTTAGTGCTTCGATTTGAAATTACAGCGAATTACAGCGATTGACCAATATAACATACTTGGAGCTTTTTCGAATTAGACCAAGAAGCTTATCCGGTGCGATATTCCTTCACAAAGTTCGACAGAATTTTAAAACGTCACGAGTTTATTGCACTGGCAAAATCCGGGCGAAGGATACAAAATGAATATTTTATTGCTGTTTTTGCCCCGGCACGGCATGGCCGCTCGCGATTGGGCGTTACCGTCACCAAAAAGGTCGGCCGAGCTGTTAAAAGAAACAGAATAAAGCGTCTTGTACGGGAATATTTTCGATTAAACCGGCAGTTTCTATCGGGTGAGTGGGACATCAACATTATCGCTAAACATCAAACCACAGACATAACATCTGAAAATGCTTACCGATCATTGCAAAATATTTTTAACCGGATATCGCGATATGATGATTCTCAATAAATTTTTCCAGACCATTTTAGTTGTCTCAATCAGGGCATACCAATACACGCTGTCACCGCTTCTGGGGCCTTCATGCCGTTTCCAGCCGAGTTGTTCGGAGTATGCCCGGCAGGCCATCAAACGATATGGTCCACTAAGTGGTCTGCTTTTGGCTGCTAAAAGGATCTTCAGATGCCACCCATTTCATCCCGGAGGTGTTGATCCAGTACCCTAGCAGGGGGCGGCAAGGACAATCACACAGCCAATTATAAAATAAAAAGATTTATAAATACAGCTGTTTATATGGAATTGATCTTAAAAAGCCAGTCCTTCATATCTCGGTTCTTGAAAGCCTTCCTAGCGAGCCCCTGGGTCAGTCCGCAGACAGCATGCCCCGTTTAATCGAATAAAATTTGGATTCGGCAATTGACGTTTGACGACATCATATCGACAATCAGCTTTGATGTTTCATATCCGGTTGTAAGGGTTCGCCAACCGAAACTGGAGACTTGATCAATGGCAATAATTTACCCAAAAGGGGCACTTCTTCCGAAATTGGTTTCGGACGAATCTCAGAATTTAGTGAATTTTTAGGAGAAGACAATGGAACAAGCGCGTTTGTTAATTGCTATTGTCCTGTCTGCGCTGATCTTTTTGCTGTGGCAGCTATTTTTTGTTGACAAAGATGCCAACCAGCAATCTGCCAAAAAGACCGAGCAGCCACCGGTAAAAGAGGAACAGGTTAAGGAATCGAAGCCATATCCGAAAGAGCAGGAAGTGGCTGTGGCTGACAAAACCACCAAAACCGAGATCGAAGAATCAATACCTGGCAGTCTTCCCCGCACTATTACAGTGAACACGCCGCTTTACCAGGTTCAGCTCTCTGAAAAGGGAGGGGGCTTCAGCAGTTTTATCTTGAAGAAATACAGGGAAAAAGTTGCAAAAGATTCTCCCTTGCAAGAGCTTATTCCCCAGAATGATTCAATTGAAACCGTTTTGCTTGGATTTGCCGGAAAGAGCCTGCCCGGGTTGGAAAACGCCGTTTATTCCACAAACCTGAACACCGATGCAATCAACATAAGTGATGCCGCGCAGGAGATTACTTTTTCATGGAAATCCGACGGGGGCGTTGTGGTGGAAAAAACCTATAAATTTTCACCGGACTCCTATCTGATCGGACTCGATGTCGCCATCAAAAACGGTTCTGACCGAAACATTCAGGACAAGCTGTTTATCACGCTAAAAGGCTCGACACCCTCGGACACTCGAATGTATGGATTTGAAGGTCCCGCTTCACTAATCAACGATAAGCTGGAAGAAGTTGACATAAAAGACATTGCCGAGAAAAGCACCTACACGGGAAATGTGAAATGGGTTGCCTTGCAGGATCGATATTTTATCATGAGCATCATTCCCGATCCGGTTGAAGAAGCAAGTATGCGGCTTACTTTAATGGAAGACAACCTGATAGAGGCTCAATATTTGAATCCTGTTGGTGACATCCCTTCCGGCACTCAGCACACCTATCAATACTCGCTTTTCTTCGGGCCGAAAAGCATGAAAGTCCTAAAAGCAGCGGGGTATGGTCTGGGCGAAGCCCTTAACTTCGGTTTTTTCGATATTCTTGCAAAACCCTGTGTCTGGTTAATGAACACGCTCTACGGTGTCATTCCCAACTATGGAGTTGCCATCATTGTTTTAACGATATTAATAAAAATTGTTTTGTGGCCGCTTGGATCAAAAAGCTACAAATCCATGAGCGAAATGAAAAAGATCCAACCATTGATGAAGGATATCCGGGAGAAATACAAAAACGACAAGAAAAAAATGAACGAAGAGGTCATGGGTCTGTACCGAACGTATAAAATCAATCCACTGGGCGGCTGTCTTCCCATGGTGGTTCAGCTGCCCGTATTTTTT
>CAMYLH010000151.1 GCA_947259065.1 uncultured Desulfobacterales bacterium | reverse complement strand
CGTTTCAGGAGGCGGATATATCGGCAGCTGCCTGACATCTCTACTCTCAAATCCAAAGGAGTGTTATTTAAAAACAAATGAGACCGAAGTGAAACCGGGGGTGGAACCCGGCGTGGAACCCGATACTTCCCCTTTTACCGGATTGAATAAATTCGATGATTATAAAAATGAAGCTGCCACCAGACTCGGAGTCCGACATCAGATCCATCACCTGAGGACCCGTGGGGAATACCTGATGCCTCGTAAAGACATTCTAAGCAGAGACGTACAGCGTGCAGTTGGTACGCTTTTCACTGGGATTCTGCACCACTTAATTCTCTTCAGTCTTGCTCTTATTATGTTAACCGCCCTAGTACATTTTGTTCTGTTTGCAATAACGAGATATCCTGCCGAAAATCAGCAACAACTGGCCACGACTGCTTCTGCAACTACCGACGCACCATTTTTGTTGGAATTGAACTATTCAGACGATACCTATTACAAAATCGATAAAGACGTCTTGACGGCATTAAAGGCAAAAGAAATACCGGAGGGTCAAATTAATGGCCTATTACCTTTGGAGGACAAAGTATTTTATAAAGGCCGCCAAAATTTTCTCAAATCTCTGTACCCTATAGTCAAAGACAAACCCACGCAGGAACTGATTCTGAAATTGGCCGGCAACCCGAGGGAATCCCAAGCTGCGTATGTAAAAAATGAGATCAGAACCTGGCTGTTTGCCCGCCTGGGCGTTCCGCTGTACCATATGCTATATGATGGTTTTAAGCCTAAGGCATGGCACTATCTGATATCTTTTTGTGTCGGTATTGCGTTTTGTCTGGTTGCCTATGGTCTGATCGGATGGATAAAAAATAGGATATATGATTCGCACAACAAGGCCATTGAGTCTGCAAAATCCGGCTTCAATTTAGAGGATCACTATGAATCAAACTATATCTTTGGGCTAAATTTAGCATCATTTGCCATCATAACAATGGGGATAGTTTTGTATGGAATTTGGAACTCATCCCGTCCCGATCCACCGGGAAACCATAACTATCTTTCAGCACTCTTTCTTCCTCTCGGGTTTGCCCTGGGATCCGGAGTAGCGTCTCTGATCTTCAGCAATTTAGCTAGATCGTTTAAACTAAAAGAGGATCGCATCCGTCGATCATTGTACAACGCCGTGCAGGGATCATCATTCTACAGTATTGTTTTTTCATTGTTCATCCCATTTACGCTGGTTTTTCTGTTTTCTATAAATTATTTCAAGCCAAAGTTCTGGTGGTCTCTCGTCTCACTGGCGATGAGCTACGGCCTCTTCAAATCATCGGGACAAGGCAAAAAATTGACTCGAAGTTTGGCCAGATTGTATAAACCTTTACTTTCGCTTTTTCTTTTGCTGTTCATCGCCCTCGCCTATAACGCCGTATCGGATTTCCTGATTCGTCAAGTTTATCCGAAATGGTCCATGGCATGGTTGACATTCAATTGGGTTCCATTGGTCATTTTTGTATTTTTTACTCTGGTAATGGTCGTGGTTGGCTATCTCAATAATTCAAACAGGATCTCACCGCATTATTTCTACCGGGATCGCTTAACCGAAGCCTACCTCAAAACCGACGCGAGAATTAATCGCGATGAAAGCCATGAGAAAACGCGGCAGGGAAGACCTTTGGTGAGCGTTCGTAACCACGAAAATCTGAAACTGTCACAGCTCGGTGAGAACAACAACCGCGGACCGTATCATATCATCGTCACCGCTCTCAATCTGCAGGGTTCAGACGAATTGAACCGCAAAACCATGCTTTCCGAGCATTTTATTTTTAGTAAGCATTATGTTGGTTCGAGGATCACCGGATATGTGAATACAACCCAATACCGTGATAATGAAACCAAACTGGCGCGTGCGATGACAATTTCTGCAGCCGCCGCGGGATCAGCCATGGGATTGTACTCATTTGCAGCCCAGGCATTTGCGACGACGCTGTTCAATGTCCGCCTTGGCTACTGGATGGCCAATCCGTGGTACTATCTAAAAGGCAACAAGAATCCTGAGCCTATGTATTCGTTTTGGCCGAAATGGTTGATGCTGGAAATGTTGAACCAAACGACAGCACGGGACAAGATGGTGAATCTCTCAGACGGTGGGCACACGGGGGACAACTTAGGACTGCTGCCGCTGCTGCAAAGGAGGTGCAGCGTCATTGTTATTTGCGACGGAGAAGCGGATGCCGATTACAAATTCGAGTCGTTTAATAATGCCGTCCGGATGGCCTATATCGAGCATAACATTAAAATTGATATTGATTTGTCGCCCATAATCCCTGAACAGGAAAAAGATGGCTCCTACAAAATGAGCAAGAAAAGTGTCGCCGATGGTAAAATCACGTATCCGCCCGCAAATAAAAATGAAAAGAAAACCGAAGGAACGTTAATCTACCTGAAATCATCATTGAGCGCTCCCGATCAACCGAAAATGTCGTTGCCGGTTCACGTCAAGAATTATTATAAAGGACATCCAAAATTTCCCCATCAGACCACTGCAGACCAGTTCTTTGACGATGCCCAGTTTGAAGCCTACCGGGCGCTTGGGGAGTACATTGCAGAACAGGCCGTAGAGGAAAATAACATTCTATCCAAAGGCTACCCTGAAAATGATAGCAGGACGTGAAACGCATGGTGGCGATGGAACTGACCCGCGATATCCTGCTGGCTCAATAATTGCGTAATCAAGAGTAATAATAAAGGAATTATTTTTTCAGGCGATAGCGAAAGTCACAAAATGGTGCCCCCTCCATAATGGTCTGAGTCCGTGTTAAGGAAACATCCGGATTAAATCCTTCGATCAGCGCAAAATCGCGTGTACAGGAAAATATGGTCCCGATATCACGAAGTCCCAGGCTGTCGTAAAGCTCGGCATAACGGCAGCGGGTCACATTGAAAGACAATATTTCTTCAGATTCTTCGATCACCTCGATTGCCAGCGCATTGTCCCGGGTCCAGAATTGCAGTGTCTCGCAAAAATCCTGCAAAGTGTTGTCCTTCATCTGTTTGCTGAGATCTGCGCCCTGCTCCCGCGCAATCTTGATGATAGTACGTTGAACCACTGACAGCACCTGATCACGCCCGAAAGATTCACCCAACGCTTCGATCAGAGGTGATAAAATGCGGGCTTCGACTTCACGCCGGGTCAGCACGCCGATTTTCGCATTCAGATTGTCTGCGGGTAAGGGCTCTTTAACAAGGTCCTGATTTCTTTCATCATTTACAGTGGTCATTTAATCTCCCCTTTTCTAATCGCTCCGCCACAAAGGCACTAAGGCACTAAGATTCTGAGTTTATTCAATATTAATCATAAAAATAATAAGCGTCATTTGGATATTGTTTTAGGAATGAATTCTTGGCATTTTTATATCGCTCAGAAATATGTAACTTTTCTTTGTGACTTGGTGTCTTCGTGGCTAAATGGTTATCCTCTTTCTAAGTTGAGCGTTAGCAGGTTAGGACTTTACCGCAACCCAATTTCGATTGCAAGGGCAACCGCTGTCGCATTCCGCCAGGCGCAGAATCCATTTTATAATATCTAAAGTTCCGCAGGAGGTGGACATCGACATCCACCATCCAACATTCTGCATTCAAAATTATTATTTTTTTGACACTTTACAATGATTGGCCAATTGTTCTATAGATATGGGCACTAGGTAATTAAAAGCACAAAATTTTTTGACTTTGCCATGTTGTTGATGCAACATCGGGGTAAACGTATCACCGGATCTGGCGGGAGAATTATTTATGAGCGAATTCGGAGAAAAGTTAATCAGCTTGAGGGCGGCGCGCGGTTTAACGGCCAAAGAAGTTTGCCGCCTGGTGCATATTCCTCAGTCCAGGTTGAATGAACTGGAATGGGGTGTTCGAATACCCACGCCCGGTCAAATTGAGCGCCTTGAACATTTTTTTGAGGTCGACGCTAAAGTGCTGGCCGATCTGGCAAAATGATCGGGTAGCATCGGTTCAAGCCCAAAATGAAGCTTATTAAAATAACAGTCTTGTTTTGTATCCTCATGGCTGTGATCTCAGCCACAGCGGATCAACAGACCCGGGATACGGGTTCCAACCCGGATACCGTCTGGCAAAAGCTTTCTGATGGATTGGAGCTGGGTTTTTTTCACTCACCGCAGCCTTCCGAAACGGGCGATTCGATGATTCGGGTCCTGAGAATCGAACCGGCTCGCTATGAGCTGAAATTGCTCAATGCCTCGGCTTTTGAAAATGGACGACCACTGACTGCCAAAGAATGGTGTCGTCAAAACGGATTGGTGGCCGCCATTAACGCATCCATGTATCAAGCTGATTTAAAAGCCAGCGTTTCATTGATGCGCACAAAAAGCCACATCAACAATCCCAGACTGTCAAAAGACATGGCGATTCTGGCCTTTGACAGAAATAGCATAGACGTTCCAAGGCTAAAAATCATCGACCGTCGATGCGAGGATTTCAAGACCTGGGGGGAAAAATACAAAACACTGATCCAGAGTATTCGCATGATTTCCTGTGAGGGAGAAAACGTGTGGGCCCAGCAGGCCAAAAAGTGGAGCACAGCGGCAATCGCCGTCGATTATCTTGGACGCCTGTTGTTTATCCATGTCGGCTCGCCCTACAGCACCCATGACTTAATCGATATCCTCCAAGAACTTCCCCTTATCATCGATAGGACGATGTATGTTGAGGGCGGACCCCAGGCCCAATTATATATCAATATCGGCTCCCACGAGCATGAGTTTGTCGGCAGCTACAAAATAGATATTGAAGAAAACGTGAATACTCTTTTTTCCCGACCGATTCCGAATGTGATCGGCATATCTTTAAGAAAAGGATTAGGAAATGAATAAATGGTGTATGGTTATATTGATTGCCGTCTTTTTAGGTGTCCAGTTGGGGTGTGCAGGCAGCATGAAGGGTGTCGTCAGACGGGATGCGAAAAGAATAGAGTTCACTTACACGGATTCCAGACTCGGCAAAGGCAGCCTGCAAACTGTGATGCCGAACGGGGAACGCTTTGAAGGTCTAGTAGTCAGGATCGGATCGGCAGATCCTCAATCCGATACAGCCGCCTCCGGTAGTGAGTCAACCGATTTTGAAGACGTACAATCATTTGACGGCAATGCCGAAGCCACCCTTGTCGGCAATAAAGGCAGCATCATGAAGTGCCGGTTTAATCTGGCAGATTCTATCATGGGGCTCTCCAGCGGTGGTTATGGAATATGTCAAGTCACCGACGGTCGTGTGGTTGATATTTTCTTTTAGCAAAGCGTAACAGTTCAGCCAGCAAGAAAAGATGCGAGCACCGCCTCTAGCCTGAACAGCGGCCAGTCTGATCTTATAAAGGAACTTTGAGGTTATTCATTTAGCCACAAAGACGCCAAGGCACTAAGATTACAATTAAATTTATTGGTTCCTTACCCATAATAGATCTAATGATTTAAAATACATATTATCACTTCGTGTCTTTGTGCCTTAGTGGCAAAACTGTTATTTTGAATGAAGTTTCACACGAGTGATGAAACGATTTCAGCGAGGGTGAGAAGTGGCCTATAATGAAAAAATCGAGACGCGCATAATTAGACTTGTATCCGGTTGGAAAAACACCAATAGCAAAAAGATGTTCGGCGGTGTCTGCCATTTATTGAACGGCAATATGTTCTGCGGCGTACACAAAGAATTTCTGATTCTTCGACTCGGCGCCGATAAAGCAGAGAAGGCACTGAAGCTACCCCATGTCCGGCCATTCGACATCACGGGTAAACCCATGAAGGGCTGGGTCATGGTAGCGCAGGATGGATTCAAAACTGATGATGAATTAAAGAACTGGCTGGG
>CAMYLH010000150.1 GCA_947259065.1 uncultured Desulfobacterales bacterium | reverse complement strand
ATCAGAGGTCAAAATATCAATTACCTGGATAACTTCTGGGACCTTTATCAACGACTGCCCAGGGAAACCGCCCGGTATGTCCCCAGGTTCCTGGCTACCCTACATATCTTGAATAATCCTGAGGCCTACGGACTGGACCTGGTTACCCTTGATCCACCACTGGAATACGAAGCAGTCATTGTCAGCAAACAGGTCCATTTGACCAATGTTGCCAAATCTCTCGGTGTCGACCGGAAGATACTAAAGGAACTGAATCCGGAACTTCGTTATCAAATTTTGCCCGGAGAAAATTATCGCCTCAACATTCCGCCTGGCCAAAGTGACATGCTGCTGGCCAGAATCGATCAAATACCGGTATCGCATCCTCCTCAAAGGGCATTTATCTATCACCGGGTGCGACACGGAGAATCACTTTCCACCATTGCCCGCAAGTATCGTACCAGTGTTAGAAAAATCATGCGGGCCAACAACATGCGCAGATCAAACTATATTGTTGCCGGCAAGCGTATTAAGATTCCTCAACGTGGCTACATGGCTCAGACTTCCCAGATTATCCGCAAACCGAAAAATGGAGAAGCGCTCACCCATAGGGTCCGAAAAGGTGATTCTCTTTATATTATCGCCAAACAATACGGCACAACGACCAAAAAAATCCAGGCTCTCAACAATCTGAACACCACAGTGCTGCATAAGGGACAGGTTCTGACAATTTTTCCCGGTAAAGATACCCCGCCTCCCGCTGTGGATGGTCTGGCGACTTACGAGGTTCAACAGGGCGACAGCCCATTTCAGATCGCCAAGCGGCATAAAATGCCATTGGTTAGATTTTTACATCTAAACCAGCTCTATCCTGGAAGTAAAATATTTCCTGGACAACAAGTATATATTGAGTAATTGCATACCTAAAGTCAGGTATCGGATTAGTGCCGGATGCCGATGTCAACCGGCACATCCCGCCACTTGCTCATTTCGCCGGTATATTAGGAAATAAGTCTGTTTTTCCTCGAACCCTGAGCCATCAGCCTGCAGATTTCCAACTCCCAGTATTTAGCCCAAGAATTTCCCAGCGCTCAGACGCTGGCCATAATTGTAATTGTTTTATATTATTGATTATGCTTGCATGCCTGCCGATTCCCTAGTATTAAATCTCATCAAGTCGGATAAAATGAAGTTAAGGAGGGCACTTTCGAATTTTGCGGGTGCCGCAATACCCATTTCGGGCCCCGTTGCCAGTAAGATAGATCGGGATTTCAAACAAAATCTTGATAAGGGGGAGGTGCAATGACAAATTTAGCGTTTAATCTGGAAGATAAGGTATTTACGATTGCTGCTGGATCAAAAAGCAAAGGTCGTCATTTGCGGCCGAAAACAGGAAGGACTTGATGCGGCCGGCAAGGTACTTAACGCTGAAGATCGGTTAAAAACCGTTCAGGCACACATCGCCAAAAGTGAGGAAGTAGATCGGCTTTTCAATACAACGATCGAAACATTTGGCGACATTGACGGACTCATCAATAACGTGGGCATGAACATCATTTCCGGTGTGGTTGATGCCGACCCCGGATTATGGGCTAAAATTATCGATAGCAATTTAAACGGCACCTTCCTGTGTTCTCGCAAAGCTGGACAGATCATGCGGGACCGTAAAAAGGGTAAAATTGTGAGCATTTCTTCAATAGCCGCCAAACGGTCCGCGCCGTTTATGGGAATTTACGGCGTGGCCAAAGCCGGTATCGAGATGATGACCAAAGTTCTGGCACAGGAGCTGGCATCCTTCAACATCCAGGTCAATGCGGTGGCTCCCGGTATGGTCAGAACAAAATTCAGTGAACCGTTCTGGTCTAACGATGAAATTTATGAACAAATCGTCAAAACGATTCCGGCGGGAAGAATTGCCGAACCTGCCGATGTAGCACTGCCGGTCTTATTTTTCTGTTCCCAGGCGTCCGATTTCATTACCGGGCAGACGTTGAGGGTCGACGGTGGTGCTAGTGCTATTTGAAATTTGTTTCGGGCTGCATGAGCCAATCCAATCAAAGACGCCAATATCTTAAGCCTAATTTTTGTGTCTCCTGCAGGCTGAAACATCCTTTGACATCAATGAATGGAGCAGACCTATCAGCGCACAATCCGGCAATGCCCTCTAAACCGATTTCTCTGTATACCTTGTGAACAACGGCAAGAATAACGGCATCCGCATCTTTAATCGCAGCCAGGGGCAGTAATTCTAGACCATAATATCGCCGGGCCTCTCCCTCGTCTGCCAAAGGGTCGTTAATGAGAACATCCACCCCATAATCTTTCAGTTCGCTGATGATGTCTATCACTTTGGTATTGCGCAAATCGGGCACATCCTCTTTGAATGTGATTCCGAGAATCGCCACCCTTGCGCCCCGGACCTGTTTCCCTGCGCCAATAAGCATTTTTACCGCGCGCTCGGCAACATGTTTGCCCATGCCGTCGTTGATCCGCCTGCCTGCCAGAATCATTTCCGGATGATACCCCAAAGCTTCGGCTTTAAATGTTAAGTAATAGGGATCAACGCCGATACAATGGCCGCCTACCAGCCCGGGCCTGAAAGGCAAGAAATTCCATTTGGTTCCTGCTGCTTCGAGAACTTCCTGGGTGTCGATCCCGCAAATGTCAAATATCTTAGCAAGCTCGTTCATCAGGGCGATATTCAAATCTCTCTGGGTATTCTCAATGACCTTGGCGGCCTCAGCTACCTTTATTGACCCTGCTTTGTGTATGCCGGCATTGACGACTTTACCGTACACCTTGGCCAGCAGATCGCAAGTTGCCGGGTCCGAACCGGATACAATCTTTATAATCTTATCCAGAGTGTGAACTTTATCGCCCGGATTAATCCGCTCCGGAGAATATCCAACCGTAAAATCTAATCCAAATTTCAAACCGGATTCTGCCTCGAGAATAGGGATACAGACCTCCTCAGTTGCCCCCGGATAAACCGTAGATTCATAAACAACGCATGATCCCTTTTGCAAATGACGTCCGACTGTTTTTGACGCCCCTCGCAATGGATCCAGATCGGGGATCCGGAATTCATCAATAGGTGTCGGCACAGCTACAATCATCAGCCGACAGTCCGCAAATTCATCCGGTTTATCCGTATAGACTAATTTGGCTTTAGCGAGTTGACTGTCAGGGACCTCCAGGGTACGATCGAATCCCTTTTGAAGCTCTTGGATTCTTTCAGATTTCAGATCAAATCCGACGACGTCAAAATAAGTTGCCAGATGAACTGCCAGCGGCAAGCCAACATAGCCCAGTCCTACCACCGCAATTTTTTTTTGCCTGGTCACCAATGAGTCAAATGTTATCACAGCGCAATCGCCTTTCACCGGTTTATCCGGCATCGACTATCTGGTTTTAAGTTCTCATCTGTTCTAGTATCGCCTCTCTCTCCTTTTCCGTCAGATGACGCCACTTTCCCGGGGGCAGCCGCCCCAGTTTTACTCCGGCGACTCGGATTCGCTTAAGCATTGTCACCCGATTTCCCACCTTTCGGACCATTCGTCGTACCTGCCTGTTTTTACCCTCTTTCAGGATAATTCGAAATCGCTGCGAGGTTATTCTGTGAACCTGGGCCGGTCGGGTTTTGCTCTCCATCATCGGCAATCCTGCCGCCATTTTTTGCAATGCGCCATCCGTTATGGTTTTGGCAACGGTGACATCATATTCTTTCTCATGCTCAAAAGAAGGGTGGGAGAGCTTATGATGCAACCTTCCGTCGTTGGTCAATAACAAAAGACCGGTGGAGGCTTTATCTAGTCTGCCGATAGGATAAACGCGCTGAGCGATGTTCACCAGATCGATTACAATTCTTTCCCCGGGATGACGACAACTGGTGACATAGTCCACAGGCTTGTTCAATGCAATATAGACCAGGGGCTGTTTATAATTTACCGGTTTGCCATCAAAGCGCACAAGATCATTTTCCGGATCGACCTTCGTGCCCAGTTCAACCATAATCCGACCATTAACGGTAACTCGACCGGCTTTAATAAACTCCTCACCCCTCCTGCGAGAGCAAATACCGGCAGCGGATAGGAATTTTTGTAATCGCATCAATGGCATAGGTTTTGGATGCGTATTGGGGGTTTTGAGAAAGCCTTTCAAATGACAGATAAAAATAGCGCAATTTATGTTCTGTAATCTGCATTAATCTTTACATAATCGATGGAAAAATCGCAGGTAAAAACGGACGTATACCCGCTTCCCGACTTCAAGTCGATGGTGATGTCAAATTCAGATTGTTTGAGTATCTCAGTAGCCTCCGCCTCGGCCGTTTTACCGCAACCCATGCCGTCTTGCACCATCAGAACGGGGCCGAAACGAACATCCATTTTCCCGAGCTCCACTGCAACCCCCGCCCGTCCGACTGCAGCCAGAATTCGTCCCCAGTTGGCGTCTTCCCCGAACAATGCTGTCTTGAACAGGTTGGAATGGGCCACCGTGTCGGCAATCCTTCGTGCATCCTGGTCCGAACCGGCACCTGTCACCACAATCTCAACAAGCTTGGTGGCTCCCTCGCCATCTTTGATCAACCATTTGGCCAGGGATCTCAGTACATCGTCTAAAACGGGCTGAAAAATGCCCCTTTGCATGTCGTTGAGAACCGCGGCACCGGAAAGGCCGTTGGCCATTAGAAGGACGGTGTCGTTCGTACTCGTATCGCCGTCCACTGTAATTCGGTTAAGCGACAGATCCACCGCGGCCTTGAGCATTTCTTTCAGCAATATAGCAGAAGCCTGGATATCGGTCATCACGTAGCACAGCATAGTCGCCATATCCGGGCGGATCATTCCGGCCCCTTTGGCCACGCCTGTCACAGTGAAAACCTTTCCATCCAATTCTCCGCGGCGACTGATAATTTTCGGCACCGTGTCCGTTGTCATAATCGCTTCGGCAAAATCAAGGATGCCTTCCCCATGCAAGGCTTTGATCAAAGCAGGCACGGCAATTTTTATTTTCTTGACGGGCAAAGGTTCACCGATAACTCCTGTGGAAGACACCAGTACATCGTCTTCGGCGACACCGAGACCGGCAGCCGTAAGGCTTGCCATGTGCAAGGCATCCCGCATGCCCCGATCGCCTGTACAGCAGTTGGCGTTACCACTGTTTACAATGAGTGCACGGCATGTGCCCTTGCTAATTCGTTGTCGATCCAACACCACCGGGGCTGCTTGAACGCAGTTTTGAGTAAATAATCCGGCGACATTCGCCGAAACCTCTGAGTAAATCAGTCCGAGATCCTTTCGACCGTTCTCTTTCAGCCCGCAAATCACACCAGCAGCTTGAAATCCCGGGCATCCTTTTTGTTTCATAGCGTCATTCCCCGCATTTAAATTTTTTTCGGACCTCTTTGGCCCTAATTGGAGATTCATTTGACAGAACCGGTTAAAATTGTCAAACTTTAACACATCTGTTGGAAACACATCATTAGAAATGATAATAATTAGAATTAGGTGGATGATAATGAAGCTTCCCGCCGCAAGCGGATGGGGTATTCTAAAGATCTCGATAAAAAAAATGCTTCGATTCACAAATACAGTAATGTATGTAACTTGATCAATCCAATCTAATTGCTCACTCAGCACCTGGTCCTGAGGCCTTCAGCTGAGCTCGGCCGAAGTCTGAGCAAATTCGTGATCGAATTTGCGAATTGATGGGCTAAGTTTGAGCTTACAAAATACAGCAATAAGATAGCTGATGACGTTGAAGAGGAGCTAGTGAAGGTGCCTTGCAACCAGTTGTAGCGCCTGAGGTCGGCAGGATTTGCATTGTGACGATCACTTGGGCGTATAACTAATCCGTGATCTCTGTATAGTTCTATCTATGTTTGCTGATAGGCGTATCAATCGGGGTTCTTCCTTGTTTTTTTTTGCTGATCACCGTAGTAATCGAGCCGACTTATTTTGAATGATGCACCGGACTCCTGCAGCTCCATAAAAATTTTACCTGAATTCCGCCTCCATTTGGTACCACCGGGGAGCCATTCTAAAAAAAATCTTCCCTCGATGTTTATCGTACCATGCTCGTCATTATATTTATATTTCTGCAATTCAATCCGATAATTTATGAATTCGATGACTTCAAAATTGTGGCGATATTTTGGCAGCAGGTTAAAAAAAGGCTTGTCGTTTTCGCGGGCATCCGGACTAAAGAAGGTGGAAAAATGATCCAAATCTTTGGCTTCGTATGTATGGCAATAGACTTCCAGGAAAGAATGTAATCGCTCTTTCAGGTTTGCACGGTCACGAAGATCGTCCTCCTTGTTTGCTTGACCCAGAGCGGCCACTTTGGCATTCGGCTCTATCGGTGGTTTGGCTGCAGGGTCTAAATCAGACTTTACAGGAGGAGCCTGTGGCGGGGGTTTCTTAGCTGCTAATTGCTGGGGTTGGATATCTATCTTTGCTTTGGAATCCTCCGCCGGTTGGGTACCGCTTACTTTTTCAGTTGTGGGCGCCAGATGGATTATTTGGATATCCGCCTCCTCCCGCTCTTTTTCGGGCGAATATCGTTTCTTTGCCACCGATTGTGGGGATTGAACATCCTTTCTTGCCTTTGAATCGTTCGCCGGTTGCGCACCTATCACCTTTCCGGTTTTGAGCTCAAGACGGAGTTCTTGAATATCCACCTCCTGCCGCTCTATTTCCGAAAGCTTTAACTTTAAGGCTAAACGGCGGGATAACATTTTATATTCTCTATCTGTTAATTCTTTGTCGGTTTCAATTTCGGGTAACTCTAAAGGGAGTTGCTCGATATTGTTGCCCATTTTCTCAGGAAATATCTCAGCATCTTCCTTTTCCGAGGCCGATGGATTGGTTGCTTCAGTATCCGATTTGATTGGCTCAGGCTCAATATTAACATCAACCATTGCTAATTCACCAACAACCATGGGTTTAACTGGTGATTCATCAACAGTTGGAGCGCTTTGATTGTCTGAAGAAATAATAGCTTCATCAATCTCGAGTTCGTCTAACCCGTACCCATCATTGGATAATTCTGCCTGTTTTTCGTCTAATTGATTTGATTTTTCTTCCTCATTTGCAGATAATAGCATTTTTATTTCAGATTCAGTTTCTTTTTGCTGTGTGACATTGGAAGCGGAAGGTTCGCTCTGCACTGAGGTTGATTTATCCTGATCAAGGTTGATGCTCGCCCAAGACA
>CAMYLH010000149.1:5041-10915 GCA_947259065.1 uncultured Desulfobacterales bacterium | reverse complement strand
AGGTAGTAATACCCTGCTTTACCTTGGTTATGGTGGTATCAACCATGTCCACATAACCGTTTTGTTGAATTTTCTCCATTATCAGCCGCAGGTCGGCCTCCTGTTCGATCAGCAATGCCAACTCTTTGTGTACCATAAGAATTTCATAAACCAGCGTTCTGCCAAAATAGCCGGAACCGCTGCAGACCTCACATCCTGTGCCTTTATAAAGGGTGTTGACTGAATCATCATCCAGATAAGCATTTTCCTTATCAGAAGGTGAATATGTCGTTTTGCAGGCGTTGCAGATCTTGCGGACAAGTCGCTGGTTTACTACCCCAATTAACGAGTCGGCAATTAAAAAAGGTCTCACCCCCAAATCTTTCAGACGCGGAATAACTCCCAGGGCACTATTGGTATGCAGGGTTGACATCACCAGGTGGCCGGTCGTCGCGGCAGTAACGGCGGTGGCCGCCGTCTCGGAATCCCTGATCTCTCCAACCAGGATGATATCGGGATCATGGCGCAGGAAATATCGGACGGCACTGGCAAACGTGTAGCCGGCCTTTTCATTCACCTGGGTTTGGCGCACCAGCGGAATGGAATATTCAATGGGTTCTTCTACGGTGACCAAATTTTTTTCCAGTAGATTGAGTCTTCTGACCCCCGCATACAGGGTAGTCGATTTGCCGGAACCCGTCGGTCCTGTAAGGAGAATGATGCCGTACGGTTCCTTGAAGATCTTTTCCACAATTTCAATATGCTCCGGTAAAAAGCCCAGCTCATCCATTCCCATGACGGCGCTTTCTAAAGGTAAGAGCCGCAGCACCATGTTTTCACCTTCAGGGGACACAATGGTGGAAGCCCTGAAATCATAGGTATTGTTCAAGATGGTTGCTGTGAATCGTCCGTCCTGGGGTAATCTTTGCTCGGCAATGTCCATATCCGCTTTCATCTTCAAACTGGATACGAGTCGATAGAGGCTGACTGGAAACGACGATACGGATGTCATCACGCCATCCACACGAAATGATATATTCAACGACTTTTTCATCGGCCTGATATGTATGTCGGTAGCCCGCATTTTGACAGCCAGGTGCAAAATATGTTCGATCAGCTTGTCCATACCTCTGGCCATCTCTTTATCTTGAGACAGGATCCTGACTTCGTTTTCAATTAATTTTTCAACCGGATTTTCCAAAAAATAATAAAACTTGTTGATGGCATTTATAATCTTCGTGCGCTCCGAAATATAAAACTGAGGCTGCAGTCCGGATTGCCGGGTGATCAACTGTGCAATTTTTTCATCGGAAACATTGTGGACGGCAACTTCGATGGATTGCTGCGCTTTGCGCAGCGGCAAAAACACATTGTTGATGCAAAGGTTCTTATTAAATAATTTGAGGACGGCTTCATCCGGAACGATACCATCTACATCGAAATATTTCGTCGCGCTTTGATCTGCCAGTGTAATCACGACATCATGTTCTGTTACGAAGCCGAGACGTTCGAATAGCTCGCCCAGTTTCTCTTTGGTAACTTTCTGTTCCTGAAGCGCATACTGAACGTGAGCTTCAGTAATAAGACCTTTTTCTTTTAGCAGTACACCAATGGGTTTTTTTCTTTCCGCATCCGTCATGTGTTCTTGTTCTCCTTGAAATGATATAAAAGGAAAATGGTCCTTTCGTCCGGATAGCCTGTAATTGGAAGCCGCATCTTTTTCTGAAATTGGATGACCGCTTTCATAAGGTATTTACCGACGATACCGTCCAGTCTGCCATGATACAGATTAATTCGCGCCAGCATCTCCTGTAGCCAAAAGATATCCTGATCGGTGTGATTATAATAAAATTTATCAAACCTGATTATGGGTTTCCAAAACAGAAAGAAACTGTCTTTACCACCCGGTTTCAAAGGATATGCGAGGGCTCCGAAGGTCTCACTGATAAAACTAGGCAGGTAATCCAACTTTATCAACCGGAAACCGCTCTGATAAAACATGGATTCGGTAATTGCCTTTAGTCGGTCATTTTTCAGTGCTTCAAAAAATGATCCGGCAAAGTGATCAAGATTATACGCTTTCAGAAATTGAGCTACCGGTTCGGGAGTCTCGTCTCTTTGATCAGCCATCCCGTCCTGGGATTGCAACCTCGCCATCCGCGGCAGATCATATTGAGAACCCGAATCATCTTTCGGGGAGACAGCCTGAGGGTTTGATGTCCGGCGGGTCGGGACGACCTTGGTGGAAAGCTGTCCGTCCAACTTGGGGTTTAATAGCTGCAGTGGTATACCCAGATAGAAACTTCCCAAAATGAAGAAAACGGGCAACGCAATGGACACAATCCGTAAAAGTGGTTTTTTCCTTTTCACAGTTGTTATCAAACAGATGTCTGCGGACGATTCCTTGATGATCGCACGATTGATTGACTTGGTATTGCGTGTGTAGGCCGAATAAAGACACCGGTCCATTAAAATGTTAATCTGTCGAAAATTTCCCCTGGTGAGATGATACACCATTTTAAGCGCTCGATGGTCAATGGTTACCAATCCTTTGTTACCTGAAGCGTTCAATTTAAACAGAAGGTAGGTCTCCAATTCGTCCGCACTCAACGGCTGGACTCTTTTACTAATAATGATCCGGCTTTTGAGCTGTCTAAGCTCTTGGGTTTCCAGTTTTGACAGTAGCTCGGGTTGACCGATCAACAAAATTTGAACCAGTTTTTGATGATCGGCCTCAAGGTTAGAAATCATCCTGATCAGCTCAAGGCTCTTTGTGCTCAGATTTTGGGCATCATCAATAATAATGGCACAATTTCTTCCTTCATGATTTTGTTCCAGTAAAAAATTGTTCAACAACCTCATCTGATCGCTGAAATTTAAATCATCCGGTTGTAGGCCGAAATCCCGGTTTATTTCGTTGAGCAGCTCAACATCTTGGCAAGAGGTATGAAATACAAGAGAGGTTTCAACATTTTTCTCTGCCAGGATATGGAGAATCTTACGACTGATGGTGGTTTTCCCCAGTCCGATATCACCGGTTAAAATCATAAATCCTTTGCGGGCAACTATACCGTGGATAATTTCGATGATTACTTGCTCAATACTTTCTGAAAAATAGAAATTTTCATCATCCGGTGCCACAGGAAAAGGATTCTGATTGAATCCAAAATATTCCAGGTAAGTCTGTTCTTCGGTAAGCAACGCGGTGTTCATAATCGCCCCATATCAGTGAAGTTTTTGTATTAAATCTGCAATTAAAAGATTATCCGGATAAATTTTTTCTAATTCCTGCAGCCGGTTTCGTGCCATCTGAGGACGATGGTTGTTTATATCAATAATTGCCATATTAATTCCGGCTTCTAGGTCCTCTGAATTTTTTTCCAATACTTTGGTCAAATAAGACGCCGCTGATTCATAATCATTATTTTGAAGGCTCCAATACGCCCGCAATTTTAAAACAAAACGGTCGTCGGTGCCTTTGAGGACCGCCAATTGGTCGAGCAGATTTTCGGTGTCAACGGCAGTCCCGTAGCGAATGTTTTTTTTAATTTTTTCAACCAGTCTGATTATCTCGGTACTGGGCCTCACACGAACCGGAAGAATTTTTTCCCGGACTACAGAGTGGCTTTTAGCCGGGCCGGATGCAGACCTAGTTTTAATCTTATCTGATTCTGATAGCCTGAATTCTTCAGCTGCCACAGCTGATAAGGATGTTTCTAAATGACGGCTGGAATGCGATAACCATTCATCGTTTTTATGTGCTAAGTTCCTGCCGGTCTTACCCGGTTTTTTGCTCAGAGTCTCCGCCATATCTTTATCTCTTCTCAGAATGCCTTGGCCGATGTGGGCAACTTTTCCATCAAAGTTTTGCAAGTGCTCGTTCTGAAAAGGGCCGTTTCCCGGACGAGGGGCTAAGTATCTGGCGCGGTTGAAATCTTCTTCCTCTGAGGGATCTGATTGTCGTTGGGTTATCGAGTCGTCCAGCGAGCTGATGGGTGCCGGGATATTTCCGGCCGGATCCTGTTGCGGAGTTTTAAGAGCCGCGCTCCCTTCAATGGATTTCTTTTGCACGGTGTGTGCCTTGCGGTATTGAATTTTTCGGGAAATAATTCCGGTTTCGTTTGTTTTTGTCAGGACTTCCTGTTTTTGATCCTGGATACTGAAAAGAAGAACGATCCCTAAAGAAAAAGAAAGCAAAATACACCCGATGAACACCGAAGATGAAAATAAAAGTTTTGTAAAAGAAACCGAACTGCGTTTCTTTTGGGCATCCTCTTTCTTTGTCTTCTTCTTTTGAGGATGATTTTTAAACTTTTTCAATGCATTGTAGATAACACTCATATAAGTCGGACACTCAGTATGATGACCAGCTCGCGGATGGTGTCGAAGGTTTTTAAGTCTTTGAATAAATACCCCAGTACCGGTATGGCGGAAATAATGGGTACGCCCTCATCAACGGTGAGCTTTTCTTTATCGATGAGTCCCCCCAATATCACCACATCTCCGCTATGAAGTGCAATCGTTGCGCTAATTTCTTTGATTCTGACTCGCGGCAACGTGATACTCTCCCCGCTGCCCAGGGGTACAGGTTGAAGACTGTCTTCTTCCACATCGCTTTTAATAGGATCGATTTGCAGGGATACCCTGCCATTTTTTTCAATAAACGGAATGACGCCGAGTATTAATCCGTCAAATACTGTCGAGACTTCCACTTCCGTGGTGGTATCGCGCTCGATCCCCGTTCCGAAAGAGGTTGTTTGGACACTTTTTTTATATGAAATAGATTCACCAACGGTAATGATCGACGGGCTGCCGTGTTTAGAACGAATCGATGGGTTTGAAATAATTTTAAGATCCCCATAAGTCTTTAATGCGTCGATCATACCTGAGATTGCAAAATCACCGCTTGTTCCGGCTAACAGCAATCCCTCACCCAGGGACCAGGAAATACTGGTTAATTCTGTTGCCGCTTTATCCAGGCTCCGAATGGCGCTCCAGTCGATGCCGTATTTATATGAATCTTTTAATGCGACTTCGAGGATCTGCGCTTCGATCAGGATTTGTCTGGATAGCATTTCTTTGAAATGGTGAACTAGTTTCGAAATAGTTCGGATATTCGCCGGGGTATCTTTGACATACAGACTGCCGGCAACCCTGTTTAAAGAATAGGAGCCGCCGTCTGAAAGAATGCGTTTGATCATATCCTCGATGGCGTCATAGCCGTTGCCTTTTTTCCCGCCCGTTCCGATAAGCTTAAATGTGCCGCTTAATCCGCTGGCCGGCTTATCCTCTTCGGCACCTAAAACATCACCGCCGAGTTCAAAGCTGGTTTTAACGTTGGTATCAAGAAAATTTAGTCGAAACAGATGCTCCTGATACGGTTTGACGCGTATTACGTTCTCTTTGATCTCATAGTAAAGGTCATAACTGCCGAGAATTTCTTTGAGGACCGTTGCCGCCGAAACTTTCTCAAAATTGAGCGTTATTTTTTTTTCTGCGATGAAAATATCAGGATCCATGATAAAATTCATGCCCACCGCCTGGGAAAGGGAATAAAAAATCACCCGGATATTTTCATCTATCATCGAGAAAGATACCATCTGATCTTCGAGGGGGTCATACTCTGGCATCAGCGGTTCCACTCTGACCTCTTGGGGGGCGGTTTTTTCTAATGATTGATGGAATCTTTCCTGAATACCCATCAGATTATCCGATTCGGCCTTTATTTCCTCAGGAATTGAGTCTGGGTCGTGCGTCTTCGGGTTCAATATGGAGTGTGGACCGACGGCGCACCCTGTCAGAAAAAAGGTCAAAATCATACCAACGAATATGTTTAAATTGAGCATGCAACCTCCCTCAATATCATATACCTTATGAACTTCCAGATAAAGTTTT
>CAMYLH010000149.1:0-4994 GCA_947259065.1 uncultured Desulfobacterales bacterium | reverse complement strand
GGGGGCTTCTTCTATCCTTGCCACAAAAATTGTCTGAAAGCCTGCAGAGAGCTCCTTATCTTTTATCCGTTTTTACAAATTTGGCTGTTTCATCCAATGGCACCCATTTTTTGCGCCCGTTTTTTTTAATCAAAACCCGTTTTGATTCTATTTTCAGGATTTTGCCCGAATCAGGAAGATCCGCCCCCTCAAGATATAATTCACCGCCAATAAGGCATAGCCGGCGACTGTTCGATTGGAACGCAAAGGTAAGCGAATAGTCGAATGGTGTCCGTATTTCAGACTCGTCGCCGGAAGAATCATTCCATTTTCTTTTCAAAGCCGCATATCCCAAAGGGACCAGGTTGACTGGTTGCGGATCAGACAAAACCGGCTGGGCTAAGGCATGCATTTTATTTTCTAGCCTACCTAAGTCGTGCAAAGCGGCCGCACTGGGAACCGGAATATCAGGGATCAATTTTGCTACCCGGATTCTGGGTGCTTCGCTCGGTGCATTCAGCGCGTAAAGGAAATAGATACCGGCCACAAGTATGGCTGTAAATATCATCACAAGCGAAAGGATACCGTGTTGTTTCCTTTTCATTGAAGCTTCTTCCCAAATTTGATCAGAAATTGAGAATTCCTGATTTCAGTATCAAAATGGTTTGCGGTTAAAAAATAACCTTTGCCGGTTAAAGTTCGCAAACAGCGTTGATACCCTTTATACGCATTCTTAAATGGCGCACGAATCCTGCCGAAAGCCTCAACCAGAATTTCATCGGGAGTATAGTCTATTTTGAGGGTTTCCAGGACCATGTCGACAGCAAAGCCGTCGGCCATATCGTTGATTACCGTTTTATATGCAGGCGCATGCCGATAAAAAGAGAGATCTTTTAAAAAGGCAAGTGAGCTGTCAAGTTCTTCCAGAGAAATAGTATTCGGTGAATTGATTTGGATGTCGGCAATTTTGGTTTCTAGCGTCTGCAGCTTTTGCTGGAGAAAATCGGACTGCTGTCGGTACCAGAAATTTCCGACCAGAAGCAACAGCGAAACGGCTAAAAAAACCGCCAGCCCAAAAGAGGTGAACCGTCCGGCATAATACCGGGCTTTATCCATCTTAGATGAAATCGCCCCCGCTGCGGACTGTTGATCAATCGCTTTTAAGAAGGAGATATGATGGATGTCATCGTTGAAGTGAATTTCTTCACTCTCGAACGCCCGGACCCGGTATGTGGTATTTTCCGGCCAATCCGGTGGTGCACCACTGTCGATCCAGTTGAGCAAGATGATCTGGTCCAACTGAATCCTATTATCCGTCTCCACTTCTTGGATGTTGCTATGAATCGTTCCCCATAGTGAAGCAATTTGCTCTTCACCATCATCAAAGGCCACAAAGCGGTTGGTATAATAGACCTTCTTTCCGGTTCCGATTATCAAATCCGCAAATCGATTGTGCTGAAAGATAACGCAGACCGGTTTTGTTGTGCGGATACGCTTTAACACGCCATAGAGGATCGAAGATAACGGAAATAAGAGAATACTGTCTTCGTGCAGATGGGTCTGATCAATATAGTAATGGTAAAGACGGGACGGTAAGGCGGAAAAAAATATATCCGTAGTTTTACCGTCTTTTCTTTTTTTCCGATGGGCGATGACCGTAACCGATTCATCAACATCACCGGATTCCCGCAGATTTCGATCCACGATCAGTTCCGCGTATTTAGGTTCGACCTCGACGGTCATTGTTCTTGAAATGGCTTCTTGCATATCGGAGACAAACCAGTAATCTCCTTCCAGATCTTTCAGGTCGACGATTCGTTCAAGCCGGTTTCCCGAAACCCGGTAGAGGTTTCCGTCGAGTTCAATTGCATATGCTAGCTTTTTTCGGGACATTATTTGTTCCTGGCGATGAAAGCCCCTTTGATCATGAGCGAACCATCCCTTCTTTTACCTTCGTCCGATGGAGACGTATGGGTGGATTCGGCTTGGCCGGGAATCTCTTCATCCTGGGCCAGGGCTGTTCTGATACGAAGTGATACGGGTTTAAAATAGTAAGAAGTGGAATTGGTACACTGATTTAAGATCTGCTCCATGGTAGCAAAGGTGACCGGCGTTTCAACATTGACATCAAAAACCGTCCAGCGGTCCTTTTCCAATCCCAGAGATTTGACTTTCGCCATATAGCCGGAAACCCGTGAAAGGACCCGTTTTTTGTTTTCCAGTTCGGTCCTTTGCTGTTCCATCACTCTGGTTCTGACCGACAGTGCCGCCACTTTTTCACTCATATGAATAAACTGACGGTAGGTATGGATAAAAAAGTACGCAGAGCCTAAAAACACGATGACCAGTATAAACGCAGTTATATGCGGTTTCAGAACATTAATGGCCCTTCTCCTTTCCTGGTGACTCGATTATTTTGCGAGATTTACAGGAAATTTTCTGAATTAAAATTCCAATAATAATATCGCCCCTGAGGTGGCGACGGGATTGATATTGTTGGGCCAGTTGGCATCAACTAACGGGCTGGCACCCATATTGGGAATATAACGCAAGTCACCCGTATCACCGTCCCTGGTGCCGTCAACGATTTTATCCCAAGCCATGCCGAGATCCATCGGGATCCCATTTGCACTGTCTATCCGGATAAAATTGCCGAAATTGACATCAGAATCCATTTGAAGGGTCAAAGTATATTGACGGCCCTGAGAGTCGGTGTAAGTTCGGATATTACTAAACCCGCTCGGCCCGTCTGCTGGGGGGCTTAACCCTATGGCGGTAAGCTGTGCTACAAGATTGGCCTCGCTGGCCAAGCTGCCATCTCCCGCGCGACCATCCCGAGTTGTATTTCCGTTGGAATCGTCATCGCCAAGGATCCAGCCGGTGCGGTCATAATAGTTGTTATAAACCACCTGCCATTCCCTGGCATAGGTCGTATAGAGGCGCTTTTGTTCCGCGCTTTTAATCACATCTTTGCCCTTGACAACGGCCCCGATGATCACGCCGATGATGATTAGCACGATTGCCATTTCAATCAGCGTGAACCCTTTGTTTTCCATAAATAGGCTTATTGTACTTTTCTTATTCCCGTCCATGATGAATTTTCTCCCGATTGCTAAATTAGTTAATGAAATTAAATTCTTAGATAAATGCCGTTGAAAACGCGTAATATCTTTGATACGATCAGGTTATCGAGTACGGCTAAGGTTTCAGTTTACCGGTTAAAGGATCCATTCGACCCGGTAGACACACCGGTTAAAAAAAATGATGCAGAAAACGTGCCACACGCTTTTGCTGAACATATGCTGTTGATATTATATATGATTCGTCGTCTTAAATATTATTCCGTCAGAAAAATGACTCTCAGTTATCGTGATAACTGACACAATCCGGGGACTAAGAAATTTTCACATCACATAGGTTTTCAGAAAATGTTTTTGGCAAGACTAGCGGGAGATCTCAAAGATAGGGCTGCACTGCTAGATGTCGTCGAGGAGATCGACCGATGACGCGGCCAAAGACCTTATCGGGGAAGTTATATATCCTATTCGTTGTAGTCACACTGGTCGGGTGTCTATGGATCCTTCAAACACTTGCTGCAACAGTATATATATGGAAAGATGCGAAAGGGGTCATCCATGTCACCAATCAAACACCGTCTGAAGACACCAAAAATGTGAAACGTCTCGAGTATGAGCTGGAGGATAATGAGAATTCAGAAACAGTCCCTGACAACCCTAGGCAAGAAAAGTATGATGATCAGAAAAAGAAGCTTCAAGAAAAAGCAAATGCACTAAAAGAGCAGGCTGCGGAAGCCCGCAGCAATGCAAGAAAATCTCGTAAAATGGCTGCTGAAACAAGAGCACAGATCGAGAAATTGCAAAATTTATATACTGGAAACAAAACCTTCAAAGAAAAGGGAGAAATCAAGTCTACGATAAAGAAGCTCATGGATAAATCGGTAAAAGCTGAAGAACGGGAAAGGGATCTTCAGATCCAAGCCGAAGAAG
The DNA here is from genome assembly GCA_947259065.1 of uncultured Desulfobacterales bacterium. Taxonomy (GTDB): domain Bacteria; phylum Desulfobacterota; class Desulfobacteria; order Desulfobacterales; family JAFDCJ01; genus JAFDCJ01. The sequence goes on along the minus strand of CAMYLH010000149.1, from coordinate 1,008 downwards.
CAGAGCGAAGAGCCAAAAGAATTGAGAACAGACTCAAAAAGATGAAGTAAAAAAACGAAATACTTTATAGCGGTTTTGCACTGAAAAGGACAAGAACGAACTAAGGAAGCTTCGGGAGTATTTACAACTTGTTTTAAAATCCATTCTCAGCGAAGAAGTAACGAAGCTGACTGGGGAAACCGGAAAATACGAGTCTTTAGTGTCAGAATATTTAGCTGGTGAGGTCGTACCCCAACCTATAACCGGCTCGTAATCCAATTTTTTACTTCCAAAAAGGGATAACTTTCAAGGATACCGAAGTATGGCAGCTTCTTTATTTTCAGCTTCGAGAAAACCGGCGTGTAAATACCACACAGAAATTTGGTTAAATTTACCTCGCTGAACTGCTCGCCGACCGCTTGCGTAAATTCGGCGGTGATTGTTTTAAATTCAAACTGGGAGAGAGGCTTTAGTTCGGTCGTGGTTCGCAGAACCGCTTTGCCGCTTTTACAAAATGAGCAATGCCCGCAACCTTCTTTTGTTAGATGTTCTCCAAAATATCCGGCCAGTTGTTTACTGATACAAGTGTCGCTTTCAAAAAAGCCGACCATGTTGCGTATGCGCTGGATCTCAAGGCTTTCTTTCTTTTTGAACAAAGCATACATTTTTTCAGCCATGTCATCGATATTAAAGGCCTGGGTCAGAATGTCATATACGTCTACTGACAGCCTGGATTGGAGCTCAATCCAGCCTTTCACCTCAAAATATTCCAGTGCGGCCAGAACCCGCTGCCGGTCCGTATCATAGCAGTCAAGGATGGCCTGGATATCAACAGTAGTCCAGATTTTTTTGGTATGACAATGATCCAGGATGGCAGCAACAAACTGCTTTCGTTCCCCTTCAAAGCGGTTAAAGATATCTGCCGGTTTTATTTTGTATTTGAAAGAATATTCTTCAAAATAGGTGAACTTGGGTCGAATAATTTCTTCCATCGCAAGGTAAACCAGCAGCGTTTTCAAGGGCAGGATT
>CAMYLH010000148.1 GCA_947259065.1 uncultured Desulfobacterales bacterium | reverse complement strand
TTTTCAATTCTCACCGACGGAGCCGGTGGCTGATGAAGGGAGTCAGGGATGGTGATTTTTTGATTGCGGAGTAGCGGCAAAACGCGGCGAACATATCCAGAGGGTCATAAATAAGGTTTTACGCTAAACCTCCGAAACCCTCTAAAGCTTAAAATTTCAACTGCCTATCGCTGATTGGGGAACATCTCGGTGGGGCCAAAAATTAGGTCCAAACAACTTCGGTTTTATCAATGCAAGCTGTTTGCGAAGAGAAGAATATGAATAATGTTTTAGGGCGAGTCGATAATTCTTGTCTACTATTTTTTTTTGTAGCTTTTTATCATTAGCAATATGCTCTATTTTTTTTACAACCTCATCGGTGAGGACGCCATCCATAGTTACCATATCAAAACCCTTGGGCTCGATATCATCGATAAAAACTTGGTACCGATTGACCAGTATGGGTTTATTGAAATAGATCGCCTCAAGTAAGGCATTGCCGAAACCCTCATACAAACTGGGATAGGTTATAAAATCGGCTGCCTGGTATACTTCCCACAGAGAAAAGCGATCTTTTTTATACGATGGACGAGCAAATGGATCCTCCACCATATTGTCTACAAAACGGACCTGGATGCCGTATCTTCCAGCAAGTTGTTGAACCCATTCAGCATATTCAAAGCCCTCATCTCCAGCTTCATGTGATATAACCAGCTTGTAATTTTTATGGTTCAGCTCTTTTATCAATTCTAAAGCGAATTCAATGCCCTTTCTTTGTATGATTCTGGTGGGTTGCAAAAACATCACATCGTCCGGTTTCAGGCCGATCGAACGTCTAAAAGCGTTAACTCGCTCTTTGCTGACGGTGGGAGGATTTTCAAAATCCAGGGCGTTTGGAATCAGCGTTGAAGCAATCCCTCTTCGTCGGGTTAATTCCTGCCGCGCGGCAGAATTTATGACGACATGGTCTATGTTGGGCAGGTTAGGCGGGAAGGCCCGGTGAATAAATAATTTATTGTCGTTTAACGGAAGGTAGCGGGGCCTTTCCCAGTAAAAATCATGATGGTGGGCAATCGTTGGAATCCCTGTTTCCGCAATCACATCCGTCAAAGCCAATCCTAATGGAATGTGCATTGGGATCGCCAATGCGTTTTCCACAACCAAAAGATCTATCTCATACAAATTAATGAATAATTTAATTTGTGAAGCAAGGCTTGATTTATAATTGCAGATGATCTGTGCGAGTTGCAGAGATGTTTTATGATTACCGAACAGTTGACTGTTAATCCACAGATTTTGATCATATTTGAAATTTGCCCGGCGTGCATATATACTAACCTGTCTATTTTTAGTCAGCTCCCCGGCAAACCAAAAGCAAGTGTGTCCTTCATTTCCAAAAACCCGGGCCCATTTAGACGCCTCAAGAGAAACCCCGTCAATGCCTGCAAAGCGTGTGGAAACAAATCCTAGGTTAAATCCCATCAGATCCACCATCCAGAAAAATGAGCTGTCGCATTTCAAATTCCACTATTTCCACTAAATACCAGGAAAAACTCTGCAAGAAGCGTGCACATCCATGACTTTCTAGTTATTTAATAATTTTTCAGATAGTTACCTTAATTTACGTGGGGGGTTGAGTTTCTTAATTGTGAAAACAATTTCACAATAGCGGCTATCGATGATCAGACATGTGAAATAATTTACATATGCCTGGAACCGCCCAGCTGAGGCAAATTTTACCGAGAGAAGAAGTGAATCTGACGCCAAAGGAAAATCTTACCCATTAGTAAGATCGGATCCAGGCGGCAGAGATCGACTATCTCATTGAAATGATGTGATATTTGACTATTATAAATTATGGAATGATTATTGCTATAATATTTTTGAACTATATTGATAGGAGAAAATGAGGCTTATATGTCAACGGGAGATCATCTGACCATCAGGGACTATTTTGATCGAGTATTTAATGGAAAACAAAGAACCAGGAAAGTTTTTGCTTCTTCTGGGGGAACCAAGGGTGCTTCCGGAACCGGTATGTTTTACCGGATGCTGGCATCCCGTCAGACGCCGGGAGTTCGGAATACAAGCGTTAAATCTAAAGGATTGACGATTGCAGATTATCTGGCCAACCCTCTGCATGCGCGGGGACAAACCCAACGTCTGTTAAATTCGTCCTCCTCAGAATCAAGATCAGATATGTCCCCCGGCCAACCGGCCTTTGCTGCAACCAAAGTCGCGGCAGAGAAAACCACCCGATCATCCCAACCGCCACTAGAACATTTGCAGTCGCTTCGTTCATCTGTTTCCGAGGCTTCACAAAAGCAGTCCGACTCCCCCAAACGTCAGAAAATCGAAAAGAGTATCCACAAAGCCGCAAGCAAATACAATCTTCCCGCGCGATTGATTAAAGGCGTCATCCGGGCTGAATCAAATTTTCAGGTGGAGGCCGTCTCTCGTGCCGGAGCACAGGGACTGATGCAGTTGATGCCGGCCACAGCCAGAGAGCTCGGTGTAACACAGCCATTTGATATCGATCAAAATATCGACGGAGGTGCACGCTATCTGCGCCAAATGCTCGACAGTTTTGATGGTAATGTAAAGCTGGCCCTGGCAGCATATAATGCCGGGCCGGGAACTGTAAGAAAATATGCAGGCAATGTGCCCTACCAGGAAACCATCCAATACATCGAACGAGTTCTTCGATTCTCGGAACAAACTGTCTGAAAAATTACTTGATTGCCAGGTGTATCACCGCTATTCCGTTAGTGAGTTTTTTGTAGGTAGTCTGAGAGAAACCAATTTCCATCAGCAAGGCCGACAGTTCATCGGGCAAGGGGAACATGCGAATGGATTCGGGAAGATGGGTGTAAGCCTTGCGAGAACCGGCTATCAGCTCACCCAGAAAGGGCATAATATAAAAAGAATAATAATCGTATAACCGCCGGAACGGCAGGAATGTCGGTTTTGAGAATTCGAGGCACAGCATTTTCCCACCGGGTTTTAAAACCCGGTACATCTCTTTAAATCCTTTTTTCATGTTCGTGACATTACGGATGCCGAAACCAACCATGGCGGCTTCAAAGTGCCGGTCAGGAAAAGAGATGCTTTCGGCATTGCCCTGGACGTATCGTATGCAACTCGCAATATCTTTGTGGGCAACTTTATGCAAACCCGCCTGGATCATGGCACGGTTAATATCGTATACGATCACGCGGCCGTTTGGAATGACATGCCGGGCTGCCAGAATGGCCAGATCACCTGTGCCGCCGCAAACATCAAGAACATCATCATTGGGAGCCAAATTTAGCATCTGGATGGCACTACGTTTCCAGAGATGATGAATCCCGAAACTCAACAATGTGTTCATAAAATCGTAGTGTTGAGCTACCGAATCAAAATGCTGCAAAACCCGATCAGCTTTGCGCTCACGGGGCACCCGCTGAAATCCAAAAAAGGTGGTTTTTGCATTGTTTGCAGCTTTATCCAGTTGCTCTTTTCGCTTTTCATCATCCAGCCATATTTCTTTTTCTTTATACATATCGCAACCCGGTTCGACCTCCAAAACCTGTCATAGGCTCCCATAAATTATTTTTATGCCCTCCAGAGGCGGATCTACGACATTTTGTGGAAAAAATTGTATTGCGATAGTTCCGCTGTCTTCAATTTAGCTATAAGATAAAGCAGATACATGCAAACTGCAACTATGAAACCCAATACCTCTCTCAAGCTGGAAAACTCATATTCAATGCAATGCTATTTCCATTAAAGGAAATACTCTTTCCGGCCGATACAAACATCAGAAGCAAATTCCAGTCTGGATTGAAAAACGCGCTAAACAGTCTCATCGGCATTTTGAGTTATGACGGTTTCCAAAATTTAGGAAGCAGATGGAAAAGTATAAAAAGCAGTTCAATCGGAATAAAATTCAGATGTGCAGAGGTGATGGTAATGTCTTTTCTGGTAGTCAATTTTTGTAAGCAGGAAGAAATGTCAATTTGTACGGCCGGCAATAAAAACCAGCAGACCGGCTGCAACTTCTATGAAAAATCTAGCTTTGCCGAACGATGCATGTATTATATTTTTGATGAATACTGTGATTGTCTAAAAGCCCAGATGAATGCGCGATTAGCCATAGTGAATTGAGGGATTGGGGGGCTCCGTCCAGTATTAGGAATGAGTACGGTTTTGTTTAGACAGAATTTGCAATCGAGGACAGGTTTTCAGGGATTTTTGAAAAGTTATAGTCGATAGACTGATGGACGCCCTAGTAAAACCGTACTTACGGTTGTGTGGATTATGGGTTAGAAAATTTTTTGGCCAGATCGTTGTCAATGACGTACATGCAGACTTCTTTGGCGCCCTGTTCCATATAACGGAATTTTTTACATAGATTGTCAATTAAATAGCTGACATCATCTCTGATGCGCTTGTCATAAGTTTTGAAATCTTCCTTGTTGTAGTCCTTTATGGCCCGGCGAAAATTTTCATTCTCCAGAAATGGATCCAACACCTTTTCCTTCAGATTATACACATAGCGATCATGCATGGATTGGTAAATTTTGGTCTCTAAAATGGGCAGTCCTTCCACCATGATTTCCTGGGTTAATGTTTTAGTGGCATATTCTTTTTGAGAAGCGGCTCGAAATGACTTACGCTGGTCGCCGTCGGCCTTTGCGCCCAGCAGACGACTTTCGATGCCCCCCAAAAAGTCTTCGGTGATTACCAACTTTTCTCCCGTATAAGTGCAGGTTTCAACCGCCCCGATTTCAAAATTTATCGAAAACAGGTAATTCTGTATTTCTCTGGCGATCTGCTCTTGATTGTAGTAGTAAAGGGATTCCTTGACTTCCTGCAAAATCGTGTAATCGTACATGCGAAGCAACGAATCCAAGAAACCCTGGGGAATCAGATCCTTTACGCTGTTGTCAATTTTAGTGAAAAATTTGCAGAGATCCGACATGTTGATCAGTTTATCTTTTTTGGCGTATGCGGAGTAAAATTCATTAAATATCTTAATTGAATCGCGGCCGGAAATACCATGCTCGCCTTCTTTTTCAGATTCACCAATAATTTTGCGCCGGACCTTGGCGGTCAGTTTCTTGAGGTCATCTTCCCCCAACCATGTGGGAATATACCCGGTATAGATTTCCATCTTGAGTAATTGAAGATTTTCGTCGCAGTAAAGGCGGTATTTATTAGGATCGCTAATCCATTCGAGCATGCCTTCGGATTTTTGATTTAAGCGTGATGAAATGATCACACGTGCAAAATTATGCAGTACTCTAGGCAAAAATCTTTCGTTGATGTGCTTGCCGAATATTTCGCGATAAATTTCTACTTCGGTAGATAGATCCATAACATAGGGGATGGTGATGTACTCGACACGGTCTAAAAAAGACTGAAATTCCTGAATGTTTTTTTCATCTTCAGGATTCATAACAGCCAGCAGCAACGAATTCACATTTTCTTCAATATCTTCTACCTTGTGGACTCCCTCACTGATAATATTGTGAAGCTCAGTCAGGCGCTCAGTATTATGGGACTTTACATCCATCAGAGCATAAATGCCATTGTTGGTTTTCGCATAGCGGGAATAAATGTACTGTACCCGATTACTATCTCTCAGAAGACTGTTGATGTGCTTCTGTAAAATGGGATTTTTCATAACGCTTTGCCCTAAAGGTTTGTCGCCGGGGTTAAAGACACTGATGCCTTCTCCCAGACGACGGTTAAACCGATAAGGGCGTGCATAGAGCATGTCGAAGACCTCCTGGGAGTTTTGCAAACGATCCAGAAGCGCTTCATATAAAGAGCTGCAAATGGTACACGGATTGTCCCTGAAAACCCAGTCATATTCCTTTTCCGTGGCAAGTTTCCACTTGAATTCGCTGTTTTTAAACAGGTCGTCAAAAAATTCCCGGCGATGG
>CAMYLH010000147.1 GCA_947259065.1 uncultured Desulfobacterales bacterium | reverse complement strand
GCAATTTAGATCATTTTAGGCATTCATCTATTCCGCTGTCTCCTTTTCACTGCTGATCATTTTTTTCAATTCTCGAACTTCCTTCTTGACGGCCTTCAGTTCATCACTGGTAACCACATTGGCTTTCTTTAAAAACTCCTTTACGGTTTGTTCCACCCGGTCTTCCAGCTTTTTCTGGGTCTCTTCATACCGCTTTTGCAAGTCTTTGAGAAACGTGCTGCCGTCTTTTTCGTTCATTTTACCTTTATCTACCAGCTCCTTGGCCAGATCTTCCACTTCATCCCAGGTTTTCAGTGCAAGACCGACACCCGCCAGTAAGGTCTTTTTTAGTAAGTCTGGCATTTTGTGCTCCCTTCTTGGTTAGGCCCTTTTTGAGTTTTATCTGACAACAGGTTGTAAAACACTGAAGGTGTCAGTGTTCAGCTGTTAGCAATTAAAAAATATCAAATAACAAAACACAAACACCAAACAAATCACAATGACCGAAATCCAAAATTCCAAACAATTGACTTTTGATCTTATTTGAGTTTTGGATATTGTAATTTGGAATTTATTTGTAATTTGGTGCTTGTAATTTGTTATTTCTCTCCGAGCCGTAGGCTTTACGAGCCGGAGGTCGGTTTATCCGGGCTAGATTATAGCTGATTGCTTCCGGTTCCTTCTCCTTGTCAGCTTTGTGCTGCCCACTGCTCCATACCCTCTGCCCATTGCTCTATGCCCTCTGCCCAATGCTCTATGCTCCATGCCCTATGCCCCGTGCCCTTTGCTCATGCTATTTAAGTTTACCGATTAGAGCGCTGGCAATCGTATTTTTCTGAATTTCTTTGGTGCCTTCGTAAATTTCGGTAATCTTGGCATCGCGATAAAAACGTTCAACTTCATATTCAGTCATATAGCCGTATCCACCCAGAAGCTGGATGGCCTCGTCGGCCACTTCAACTGCCGTGCGAGCGGCATACATTTTGGCCATAGAAGTTAGTTTCGGGTCGATACGGCCCTGATCATAATTCCAGGCAGCCTTGTAGGTGATCAAGCGGGCAAGTTCTATCTTGGTTGCCATTTCCGCCAGTTTGTGCTGGGTGATCTGGAACTGCGCGATCTTACGGCCGAACTGTTCCCGTTCCTTGACGTAGGCCAGGGCGCGATTAAATGCACCCTGGGCCGTTCCCAAGGCCTGGGCGGCTACGAGAATCCGGCTTTCATCAAAAAATTCGAGGACCTGATAAAAACCCTTACCCGCTTCGCCAATCAAATTTGTGGCAGGCACCCGTACATCTTTGTAATTGACCTCGGCGGTAGACATCATGTGAATTCCCATTTTTTCACCCACATCAACAGTGGTGAGGCCTTCTCGATGGGCCTCAACCAGAATCAGACTGATGCCCCTGTAAGATGGCTGAATTTCGCTGTCGGTCTGACACATGGTACAATAAAAACCGGCCATCCCGCCGTTGGTGATAAAGGTCTTTGTGCCGTTAATGACCCATTCCTCCCCCTCTCTGACGGCCGTGGTATCCAACGAAGTGATGTCCGAGCCATGGCCCGGTTCGGTAAACGAACCGGCCGAAAGCATTTCGCCCTCGGCAACCGCGGGTAGAAATTTTTGCTTTAACTCCTTACTGCCGAATCGCAATACACATTCAGCGGCAAAACTGGAAAGGATGACAGCGCTGCCGATGCCGGAGTCCTGGGTGCAAAAGGCATCGGCAATAATGATGTTTTCCAAAACTCCCAGCCCCTGGCCGGAATATTCCTCCGGGTAATGGATGCCGATAAATCCGAGGTCCGCGGCTTTTTTCCAGATTTTGGTCGGAAACTCATGTGTTCTATCCAGTTCAAGGGCAAGCTCCTTGTCAAATTCGCCTTTAGCAAATTCCTTTGCAGCTTTCAGAATTTCTTTTTGCGATTTAGTGAGTTCAAAATCCATTCTCATTCCTCCAAAAATTGCTTAAAAGACTAACTCGCCGCCAACCCATCCTAAACGGCTACCAATTTTATGTTGGGATTAACACATGACTTGGACCAATGCAAGGGGTTTGAAAACCGAAACTGAAAACCTGAAAATTGCGATTAAACGAGGGTCGGAAAAAAGCGCGTTGAGGTCGACTATCAAAAGGAACTTGACTGTTGGCTGAAACTGACCTAATTACTTAGAATTATTGTGGGCTGGACAGGCAGGACCGAAACTAGTATATTAACTATTAACCATTACGGCTCTAAATGAAAAGGAAATGATAACGATGCCATACACGATCGCTCTGGCTGGCAAGGGTGGCAGCGGGAAAACCACCATGGCCGGTCTGCTTATCAAATACCTGATAAAGGCAAACAAAACACCGATTTTAGCAGTTGATGCCGATTGCAATGCGAATTTAAATGAAGTCCTCGGCCTCGAAATCAAAGACACCCTTGGCAACGCTAGGGAAGAAATGAAAAAAGGCGTCGTCCCCGGCGGCATGACCAAAGACATATTTATGGAAATGAAGCTGGAAGAGTCCCTGGTGGAAGCAGCGGGATTCGACCTGGTCGTTATGGGACAGCCCGAGGGAGCCGGTTGCTATTGTGCCGCCAATACATTGCTGGCCGGATTTATGGATCGGCTGGCCGGCAATTATCCATTTATTGTCATGGACAACGAGGCCGGTATGGAACATATCAGCCGATTAACCACGAAAAACGTGGATATTCTTTTGATCGTTTCGGATTCATCCCGTCGCGGAATTCAGGCTGCCATCCGGATCGAGGATCTCGCCAGACGGTTGAACATTGGTGTCGGTAAAAGCTATGCCGTCATCAATCAGATCAAAGAAGCACCATCCGACCAGGCGTTGAAGATGGTCGAAGCGGGCGGGCTCGAACTGGCCGGCACGGTACCCGAAGACCGGACCATATATGAATTCGACTTTAACGGACGTCCAACTATCGAAATGCCGGAAGACAGCCCGTCTGTTCAGGCCGCTTTTAAAATATTTGATAAAATACTGTGAGTTGCGACATCATGAAAAAAACAGGCTTTTTATATGATGAAAGGTATCAGTTGCACAAGACGGGCCACTACCATCCGGAGGTTCCGGGCAGGCTTGACTGTATTTATCGGGGCATAGAGGAAGGCGGGCTGATTCCCCGGCTCATTTTGATAAAGGGCAGCCCGGCGGATATGAAATGGATCGAATTGGTCCATGACGGATCCTATATCCGGCGCTTTGAAGCGGCCTGCCGTTCCGGTAAGAGTATTTTTGACAGTCCGGACAACCAAATGTGTTGTGACACGTATGAAACCTCATTGCTTGCTGTCGGCGGTATTCTGGATGTCGCCGGTCGGGTCATGCGAGGCGAACTGGACAACGCCTTCTGTGCGGTCAGACCTCCAGGGCATCATGCCGAAGTCAGTAATGCCATGGGATTCTGTTACTTCAACAACGTGGCCATAGCCGCCCGCTACCTGCAGAACCAGTGGGACATCCAACACGTCGGCATCGTTGATTTCGATGTTCATCACGGCAACGGGACCCAGCACATTTTTGAAAATGACCCGACGGTTTTCTATTACTCTATCCACGAGCATCCCTCTTTTGCTTACCCCGGCACCGGTCGTGAATTTGAAAACGGAAAAGATTTCGGGCACGGTTACACCAAAAACTCGCCGGTATTGCCGGGCCAGGGGGACGACGAGTATAAACGCCTGATCCAAAGAGACCTGGTGCCGGCTTTTGAGGAATTCAAACCGGAAGTCATTCTAGTCTCTGCCGGCTTCGATGCCCACAAAGACGATGAAATGGCCGATATGCAATTATCCACCGAAGGTTTTTCCTGGATTATGCAACAGATCGTTGATTTGGCCAAACTCTATTCGAAGGGAAGAGTCATATCCATATTGGAAGGAGGCTACTCGTTAAAACGACTTCCGGAGCTAGCCAAGAACCACGTGGAGATTTTGCTGAATGCGTAATCCCGGTTAAATTGGCAACTAGTTGGATCCTTAAAATTTATGTCTTTGCTTTTTGTGCAAAAAAAATGATTTGGGATGTTTTCACTATCTTGTAACGATTGAATATTTTCAATTCCGGCTTGTCCGGGCTAAGGGGGGAAATATGTTCGTCTCCAGATCCATGACTCGCAAGGTCATCACGGTCGATCAAGAAGCAACTATTTTTGACGCCCAGGAACTGTTGGCGGAAAACAAGATTCGCCATCTTCCGATTATCGACAAAGACCAGCGACTCATCGGCATTATCACGGACAGGGATATCAGAAGTGCCCTGCCATACAAATCTCTTTTGGGGCACAGCAGCCAAAAGGAAAAAGTCTCCGAATTAAAAGTCAAAGATATTATGACGAAAGATCCCATATCGATTTCTCCGGCCTATACGATACAGGATGCGCTGCTGCTGATCCAGAATTCAAACGTCGGTGCGCTGCCTGTGGTCGATGATAACCACAAACTTAAGGGAATTATCTCGGTTCGCGATCTACTCAGGGCTTTCATCAATGTCCTGGGAATCGGAGAACCCGGTACACTTCTGTGTATTCTGGTGGAAGAAAAAATCGGTCAATTGAAGAAGATTGTAGATACCGTCACCGAAGAAAACATCTCCTTTGGCAGTGTACTGGTCGCCAGGTATTGGGACGAAAATAAGCGTGCCGTTTTTATCTACCTTTTGACTCAGAATGTTGCCCACGTAAAGAAAAAATTGAAGAATATGGGATTTACCCTACTGGATCCCATGGAATGGTATCTTGACCAGTTGCCAAAAAATGAACCGCATCCGGAGACAACCGATTAATCCGGGAAAAATCAGCATCGGTCCCGGTCGGGATCTTTATATTTACTACCTCAAGGGACGTCTGAAGGCTGCCGGCGGGATGTTTCCGGATAGCTTTATCGGTACCTGGCAAGAAGATGATGATTCCTTTTTATTTTTCTCAAGTCCGGCTTCCCGCCAAATCCAAAACCTCTTGTGTCACCAGCACCAATTGCGTTATGTTGACAGCTATGAGATGTCTTACGATCAATGGCTGGGAGAAGTTTTCTGCACGTTTGAGCATGGAAAATTCCGCATAACGCCTGCCTGGGAGTCCGGCGAAGGTGAGACCGGCAACGATAAAACAAGAATTTTGCTGGATCCGGGCCTGGTCTTCGGCACGGGAACCCATCCGACTACCCGTGACTGTCTCGAAGCTCTCGAAACAGCAGCTCGTTCAAAAGAATTCAAAACTGTGCTGGATCTTGGAACCGGAACCGGCCTGCTGTCCCTGGCCGCCGCCCGACTGGGAAGTAAACGTGTTGTTGCAGTCGATCTGAACTTACTGGCGGCGAGGACCGCCGCGAGAAATGTGCAACTGAACCAATTGGAAGATCGGGTGGTGATTGTACAGGCTAACGCCGAAGATGTTATCGCCTATCCGGCGGATCTTTTAATTGCCAACATCCATTATGATGTCATGCGGCGGTTGATTGCCGCCAAAGGATTTCTTGATAAAAAAAGATTCATTCTCTCAGGTCTTTTGCGCAGTGAAGCAAAAGATATTGCCGACAGCCTAGCGCACTATCCAGTCAAAATTTAGAAGCAGTGGGCCCGTGAAGGCATCTGGCATACGTTTTACGGAAAGACGGAGCAATCCGGATAAACCGAAAATAACTAACTCTACTTTGTCACATTATATTTATAAATTGTTCTAATTTAATTTCAGCGACTTATAGTGCGGGTTAAGTAAAAGAGCTAAAATTATGGTATTCTGTCAATCTTAGAAAACAGATTGAGCGTAGCGTTTCCATTATTTTAGGCAGTTTAGGCAGTTTAGATCATTTTAGTCATTTTTTTGTTAAGCTATATCAATATGTTATATTAAGGGATGCAAGTAAAAGTAAATCTGACAAAGTAGAGTTAATCATTGGGTATAATGCCGAGCC
>CAMYLH010000146.1 GCA_947259065.1 uncultured Desulfobacterales bacterium | reverse complement strand
CTCTACATTCGGCAAAATTCGTATTTTTCTTTAGCAAATTCTGTAAAGTTTTTAATTACATTTTATCCACAACCTATAGATATCACGCCGGCACCTACTCGTTTTTGAGACTTTTCAAATTTTGGACCGTCCCGGCATATCCACTGGAAAGCGAGCGCACGCCATCTCTGGCTTCAGGAAAAGGTCTTTGAGCCTTCGGAACAGGGGAAAGTCCTGCTCACACTGGAAGTGGGATCTTTCCACAAAAACACTGCCAAAGATGCATTTGAGAGCACCCTGGAAGTCATCGCATCGCTGGCAGTGCAGTTTTACAACAAGGGCTGTGCCGTGGGTCTGGCGACCAATGGTGTCGTGACGGGCGGTGGATCGTCCAACCTGGCTGCGACCCGGGCTGCCGGGGTGATGTTAATAAATCCTATCTTGCCGGTTATCATGGCATCGGTATCATCCTGGGATTTATAACCATTGTGGTGCTGTGCGGCGCAGCTCTGATCCTACTGACTTTTCCATACCTGACCCAAATAGCCGATACCGCCCATGGCGTTCTCAAAGAAACAGCCGCACCACTGGGTCCCATCTTCGTTAGAATTCTTCGATTCATATTCGGAAGAGCCAGATTTGGAATCGAAACTGGGGGCTCCCCAACTACAGGCTCGGGTGCGGACAATTTCCTTCCTGCTGCCAGCGGCGGATGGCAGGAACTCCTGATACTGATTATAAGCTGGGCCTTGATTGGAATTCTCGGACTGATGGCCATTGGCGTTTGTGGCTACCTGATGAATTATATGGTACGCTGGCTTCTAAAGCGGAATCTCCTATACAAGGCACAGCCACAGTCATCGAACTGGCTTTTGAAATTGTTTTCTTTGTTGAAACTCCTCCCCCGAACTGTATGGATCAGGTTAAATATGGTTTTCGTATTTGTGTCAACTTTTCGATTTATTTGCCCATCGGCAATTTTTTATTAATATTTTAACCAATATAGCCGATATATGATAGCGAAGCTGGAATTTTTAAATCAAATCATAGGGTTTCCATGGCCGTGCCGGATTTTTTCATTTAATTTAACTATCCAAAACTGTGCTGGACCAAAGGTGTGCTGCAAAAGGATGCCATATTATAGTTTGCACCTGCAACTATTATGATTACTTAAAGGTGTATTATGCCAACAAACCAATTAAACACGGATACCAGACAGATTAGCACCTCAGAGGGCATCGTCAACCACATTTTAAATGACGATATTGAGCTACATTCTTCTGAGATATTGCACGATTTGCTGAAAAAGTATCCTGATGAGCCTGGTCTTATGAGAGTGTACGCGGATCAGCTAAGAAAAAATGGGGTATTGGATGGCGCTGCCGACATGTATAGCAAAGCTGCAACTCTGTTCCTTGAAAAAGGTAAGATTCTTGCAGCGATAGCCCTGAAGATAATACAATGGCGGATGAGTTCACCGATAAAAGCAGAAGTCAAGAAATTTTTATTCAACTTGAAGCAAGTTGCCGGAGACGATATACCGGTTAATTCCTTTTTTTGTCGGTTAACTATACAGGACTCTTTGGCACTTTGTGCTTCTCTTGATGTCATTTACCTGCCACCAGAGCACACGATAAAGAAAGCTGGAGAATTGGAAGATAGTCTCAATTTCGTCATATCCGGCACCATAAAGGATTCGCTGTATCATACCATTGATAGCAGGGAAAAAGTTTTCAGAGAACCGAACCTGTATCTATTTGAGAATGATTATTTTGGTGATATTTATCCATTTGAACAGGACAAGAAATGTAATTCCTACATTGAAACCAAAAGCCAAGTCGAGTTGTTAAAAATATCCAAGGATAAGCTGAGAAAAATATGTATCAGATATCCCAAGATCGAAAATGGGTTATTGAACCTTCTAAAGGTTCGCTCTGGAGATTCTATCGACATCTCACCCGAAAAGCTGCGTGATGCCCGACGAATTGCTATGAAGCTGGAATTGGAGATTGAAATTCTTTTAAACGGTTCGCAAAACACCTCCATCAGTCTGTCGGGCTTTTCCAGCGATGTATCCATTAACGGACTTTGTTTAATTCTGGATGACATCGGTCTTGATTCATATTCAGAAATTTTATCTCTTGAGAATGGCGTGAAGAATGCGAAAGTCCAGACGAATTTTCCCATTGAAGATATGAAAGTCAGCATACCCGGAGAAATTGTATGGCTATCACCAGTTTTACATGAGGGCAGAAAAACGATTAAACTTGGCATTCAATTCGAGAACATGTCACCCAAATTGAAGGGATTATTAATGATGTTTTTCAATTCCTTTGATAAAAAATAATTTTTTCAAGATGTTAACCATTTATTAACAATTTTTGGGGCTATAAAACCTGACCTAACCTGATTGCGATCTCAAAGCCGCTTTTCATTTCCTGCTTCTTAGTCTGAAATTTCAATAGGTTGTCTATTTATAGATGCCCCTTTAGGCAGCAAGAAAGTTTTCTTATGGAATTATCAAAAGAAGAAAGACCTGCAAAAAACGATATATTAGGCAAAATCATGCTGAAAGTATCATCTTTTCCAAGCATGCCACAAGCAGTGGTTAAGTTGATGGCTCTGCTCGAACAAAAAGACATTGCAATCGATGAAATAACGCGGATTATGCGGCACGATCCGGGTCTTACAGCCAATGTTCTTAAACTTTCAAACTCTGCCTATTTCGGCATACCTTCAAAAGTTGGAACTTTGAAGCATGCCGTCATGTTTTTAGGGCTCAAGCGTTTTACCCAAATTGTGGTTGCTGCCTGTGTTAGCGACAATATGGATCGCACTATTGAAGGCTATGACCTGCCCCCGGGAGAACTCTGGCGTCACTCGATTGCGGTATCGAGTACTGCGGAAGCATTAGTGAAACTTAAGAAAAATATAACAACCATGGATGTTTTTACCCCTGCCCTACTTCACGATATGGGGAAGCTGGTCTTAGGCACATTTGTAAAAAAGGAGTTTCACAATATTAAAAAAATCGCAGCGCAAGGTGTCCCTTTCGAAGTGGCCGAAAATATGGTCCTTGGAACCGATCACGCTGAAATCGGAGCACAAATTTTAGCCCATTGGTCCTTTCCCAGTGATGTTATCGATGCGGTTCGCTGGCACCACAATCCTGAACGTATTAAAAACTCAAAAATGCAAACGGAAATAGTATATTTATCTAATTTATTGTGCCAAGCATGTGGTAACGGTGATTCGGCTGAAAGTAAGTCTATCATTCCATCGACCGTAGTGCTCAATCGTCTGGGAATCAAATTAGATGAATATGAAATAATTTTAAATAAAGTTTCTATTTGGATGAATAAACTGGCCGATTCGCTGGCTTTTGATTGAAGAGCATTCACGGGTCATTTTTTTTGCGGGATTTAGAATGAATATACGACCCAACATTGTCCTTGCCAGAATACCCGCCGGATCCAAAACCGATCATGGTTAACGCAACAGGCCCAGTATTTGCCGTGCTACTGTCGGCGATGCGGGTTCCCTTCCCACTTTACGTGCTATGTTTACCAGCGCTTCCACCAAACGACCGTTATCGTCTGTCCGGTCGCCGTTAGGAAGATATAAAGTATCCTCCAGTCCGGTTCTCACATTGCCCCCTAATTCCAGACAACGCCGATGAAGATTCCAGACCTTGCCGCGACCCGGACCTGTGGCGATGACCTGCCAGTGCGAATTTTTTGGCAATTCATCCTTCAGAATCGAAATTAGGTTCGGATTGGCCGGCATTCCGCTGTCGACGCCCATCACAAAAGACAGATGCGGTTGGCCGTCAAACATGGCATTGGCTTTAAACATAGCCACGCTTCTGACCATACCGGTGTCGAAGCATTCGAATTCCGGTACGATGTCATTGGCCGTCATGACATCCAGGAATTTTTTGATTTTTTCCACCGGATTGTCAAAAAGAGTCGGCGGCCAGGCCCAATTGCCATCTTTGCGAATTTTTAAATAATTCAGCGAGCCGGCATTACAGGCTGCAAGTTCCGGTTTAAACGCTTCCAGGCATCCAACCGGGCCGGAAATATCATTGCCGAGGACGCCGGTGCTCATGCAAATGATGATATCCGGAACTCTTTCTTTGATCGCGGACAAAATGTCGCCAACGGTTTTCAGATCCCAGGTCGGGAAGGCACCCATTCCCTCGCCCTGATCTCTGAAGTGACAATGCAGCACCGATGCGCCGGCGTTATAAGATTGCTCGGCAGCATCAGCCATTTCCTGTGGGGAAACCGGTACGTTAAATTTGGCAGGATCGGTCAGCACCCCTGTCAGTGCGCATGTGACGACGACCTTGTTTTGTGAAGCCACGTTTGTCCTCCTTTTCTGGTTGATGGATACTTGGTAAACCGAACAGCTTATGCCCCATTAGCGCTAAGTTGTTTTGTAAACATTTACAGGTTACATTTATGCCATACCAGATTGTTTTAAAAGAAGAACATCCAACATCATTTTTTTTCAGTAAACCTTCCAAGGTCCCCCGGCCTATAAATAACATAGTGTTTATGGTCTTACGCCTTGCACCTGAAGTCACTTGCCCTCGAAGACAGGCTTCCGCTTTTCGATAAACGCCGTGATGCCTTCGGCCGCATCATCGGTAGAGGCAATCTCTTGAATTTTATCAGAAAGATAATCGACCGCCTCTTCGAATGGCATGTCGGCCATAGTGTAAAAGGCTTCCTTGCCGATTTTCATACCAATGGGACTTTTAGCAGCCAGGCTTTGCAGAATTTTTTCAACTTCATCATCCAGCAATGCAGATGGAACCAAACGGGTAATCAAACCCAACTCAAGCGCCTGTGCGGCGCTTAATCGTTCTCCCAGCAGCACCATTTCCATGGCTTTTTTACGCAGCACGTTGCGGTAAATCAATGCTCCGATCATCATGGGCCAGAGACCTACGTTTACTTCCGGTGTGCCGAATGTCGCCTCATTTTTAGCAATCACAATATCGCAAGCCAGCATTAGCCCCATACCGCCTGCCATGCAGGCCCCGTTGACTTTCGCAACCACCGGCTTGGGGTATCCAGCCATTTTTTTAAGAAGGCCGGCATAACTTTTAAACCCTTTCTCAATCTTGCCATCTGCGGCACTCGCAAGATCTGCGCCTGAACAGAAGGCTTTTTCTCCCGACCCTGTGATCAGAATGACTCGCACATTCGGGTCTGCCGATGCATTGTCCAGGTATTTTGAAAAAAGAGTAACGGCATCGAGACTGATCGCATTGCGCTGGGGTTCACGGTTGATAGTGAAGTAAGCGATATTCTTTTCGACGCGGTAAAGCAGATGTGGTTCGGACATGGGATGAACTCCTTAGTTTATACCACCGACTGCACTCGAGACACATGGAGCACAGAGGGTTTATTTTAAAATTGCCCCAAAAACCTGATTTAATGAAATAAAAAAAGATGAAAATTAGGAGCCGCCTTATACGTGATTTAATCAGCCTAGTTGTTAGCACTTCATCTCGGTGCCCTCAGTGCCTGTGGTGAATCGATCAATCGTCATCTTCCTCTTCACCCGGTACAAACTTGTGTATAAATCCGGTATCAAAATTTCCTTCGCGGAAGGAAGGATCGTCCATGATCCTGCGGTAAAGCGGGATGGTGGTTTTCAAGGGTGAAATTACGAATTCCGCTAGTGCTCTTTTCATGATCGAAATGGCGCCCTGCCGGGTGAGATCGAAGGAAATCAGTTTAGCGATCAGAGAATCATAGTAAATCGGCAGCTCGTAACCCTGGTACAGGTGAGTATCCAGGCGCACACCAAAGCCGCCCGGTGGGACGTAGGCCTCGACGGTTCCCGGTGAAGGTAAAAAGTTACGCTCAGGGTCTTCAGCGTTGATGCGGCATTCAATGGCCCAACCGCGCTGATTT
>CAMYLH010000145.1 GCA_947259065.1 uncultured Desulfobacterales bacterium | reverse complement strand
GGGTCAATCCCGTACATCATCTGCTGCAGGGATGCCGCCGCTCTTCTTCCGGCACCGATGGCTTTAATGGCAGCACTGTAGTCCGCCAGAACATCCCCCTCAGCGAACAGTCCGATTTCATTTTTAAAAGCGGGTTGTTTATAAGGCGGCGTAGCTTCCCATCGCAGAGATCGATCTGCAGGTTCGCCGACTTCGGATTCCTCCGGTTTTGACTCAACAAAAATCAACTCCGGGAAGCGCCCGCTGGCGATGATTAAGTTTTGAGCCGCTAGGGTGGTTTTTTCCCGGGTTTTGATGTCAACCGCATCCAACTCGACAAGATGATCTCCTTCACCTCTCAAGCCATGGATAGCGGCGTTATATAAGATATCTATTCCGTTGAAGTCGAGATTTTTTACATCGGCATCGCTGATGGAGCTGTTTTGCAGATCCTCACCAAGTAATATGGTAATTTTTTCCGCACCCGATTGCCGGCAAATTTTGGCAGCCTCCAAGGCAAGTTTGCCGCCACCGAAAATGGTGACGTCCGGTTGACAGGCAAACATCTCACGGCCTTTAGCCGCTAAGCTTAAAAGATCAACCATCATATAGGTGCCGGGAATGGGCGATTCAATTTCAGTCACTGGGTTCCGGGCCATCCGGCTGTCCCAGCCGCCGGCGGCCAGAAATACGGCATCAACATCCTGTCGCAGTAAAGCGTCCACTGTAAAATCTTTTCCCATAAATTTGCCGGTCTCGGCTGTGACTCCCATTTCAAGGATCCCCTCGATGTCCCAATCCAGTATTTCCTCGGGCAGTCGTTCTTTGGCGATGGCACTTCGTAATAATCCGCCGAGTTTTGAGTTGGCATCATATACAGTCACACGATGACCCAGACGGGCTGTAAAAAAAGCCGTCGAAAGCCCTTCCACTCCCCCGCCAACCACGGCAATGGTGCGGCCCGATGAAGGCGCCCTGTATGGAAGTATTCTTTCCCCGCTTTCCCGTTCAAAATCGGCGGCAAACCGTTTCAGATAATTGATGGCCACAGGCTCATCGATAAAATTTCGACGGCAGTCCAACTCACATGGGCGCGGACAAATTCTTCCGATAGTCGCCGGAAAAGGGTTGCGCTCCTTGATGACCTGAACCGATCGATGGTAATTGCCCAGGGAAATTTGTCGGATATATTCACGGATGTCAATTCCGGCCGGGCAGCTACGCTGGCAGGGGGTGGTACATTCTTCGGTGGTGTATTCTCTCATGATGCGACGGGTAACCGAGGACAGATTAATGATATGCTTCGGGCAGACCCGTTCACAGGTGCCGCAACCGGTACATTTCTTTTCGTCCACCACAGGCAGCCCCTCGGGCCCCATAGTGATGGCATTGAAGGGACAAACTTTCTCACAGGTCCCCAGCCCCAGGCAGCCGATGGTGCACACTTTCATGCCACCGGCTAAAAGTGCCACCGCCCGGCAATCATCCAGACCGTCATAAATGTATTTTAAATCGGCATCCGGCACACCGAAGTAGCAACCCGGTCGGGCGATGTCCGGTTCTTTCGCCTCAATTTTGACCCCCATGATTTCCGCGATGGCTTCAGCCACCTCGGGGCCGGCCGCCACACAGGAATTCGGTGCCGCTATTCCGGCCACGATCGCTTCCGCATTAGCGCTGCAACCCGGCAGCCCGCAGCCGCCTCAGTTGGCACCCGGCAATTCGTCTTCGACAGCCAGAATCTTGGGATCGACATAAACATAAAAAACTTTGGACGCCAGAGCTAAAACGGCACTGATGACCAGTCCCATGCCCCCCATCAAAATAAGCGCTGCAGTCATAACCCCATCAAAATAAGCGCTGCAGTCATAATATCACTCCAAAAATGATTTGACCTCTAAAAAATAGCATCAAACCTGCACTTCTCAAAACAGGTCATGCACTTGATACATTTTTCCTTTTCGATAAAGGCAACCTCTTTCTTTTTC
The DNA here is from genome assembly GCA_947259065.1 of uncultured Desulfobacterales bacterium. Lineage (GTDB taxonomy): Bacteria > Desulfobacterota > Desulfobacteria > Desulfobacterales > JAFDCJ01 > JAFDCJ01. The sequence continues at coordinate 5,794 of CAMYLH010000145.1, read as the reverse complement.
CATATAATGGCATCGGCCGGGCAGCTCCGGAAACAGAGACCGCATTTGGTGCAAATATCCGGCTCGACCTCAAATCGTAACAACTCCACACAGCGTTTTGCCGGACACCGCTTTTCATGAATATGGGCTTCATACTCTTCTCTGAAATAGCGCAGAGTGGAAAGGACCGGGTTGGGACCGGTTTGACCCAATCCACATAGGGCGGTGTCCTTGATCGTACCGGAAAGCGCTTCCATGATTTCGATATCGCCGGGTTCACCTTTACCTTCACACAATTTTTCCAGCAGCTGCAATAGTCGTCGCGTTCCCTCGCGGCAAGGCGTACATTTGCCACAGGACTCATCCTGGACGAAGTCCATGAAAAAACGGGCCATATCCACCATGCAGGTATTTTCGTCCATGACGATGGCCCCGCCGGATCCCATGATGGCCCCTACTTTGGCAATGGCTTCGTAATCCACCGGTGTGTCCAGGTGCTGTTCGGGAACACAGCCTCCGGAAGGACCGCCAAGCTGGACCGCCTTAAATTTTTTCTTCCCGGGGACACCACCTCCGATATCATATATTATGGTTCTGAGGGTGGTACCCATAGGGACTTCCACCAGTCCGATATTATTCACATCACCGGACAGGGCGAAAACTTTGGTACCTTTGCTGCTCTCCGTGCCAACGCTGGCATACCATTTGCCGCCGTTTGATATGATTTGAGCAATACAGGCCAGGGTTTCAACATTATTTAGGACGGTTGGTTTTTCCCATAACCCCTGATGGGCCGGAAAGGGCGGGCGAGGCCGCGGCATCCCGCGTTTGCCTTCAATCGATCGCATCAGGGCGGTCTCTTCGCCGCAAACAAACGCACCGGCTCCCTGGTAAATATCAATGTCAAAGTCAAAACCGGTCCCCAGAATATCTTCTCCCAGCAGGCCGTACTCTCTGGCCTGTTTGATCGCAATCCCCAACCTCCGGATAGCCAGTGGGTATTCCGTGCGGGCGTAGATCACTCCCTGGCGGGCATCAATGGCCCTGGCCGCGATAATCATGCCTTCAAGGACGGCATGCGGATCGGCCTCAAGAACACTCCGGTCCATAAAGGCACCGGGATCGCCCTCATCGGCATTGCACAGAACATATTTCATTTCTGCCGGACTTTTGCGCGCAAACTCCCACTTTAAACCGGTGGGAAAACCGGCACCGCCGCGCCCCCTGAGCCCGGAAGTCTTCACTTCTTCAATGATCTGTTCCGGTGTCATTTCCTGAAGGGCTTTTGCAGCCCCAAAATAACCGTCCCGGGCGATATATTCATCGATAAGTTCCGGGTCGATAACCCCCTTGTTGCGCATCACCCAGAACATCTGATTGGCAAAAAACGGAATTTGCTCCATAGACGGGATGGTTTCCTTGGAGGCGGGCTCAACATAGAATAATTTTTTAACCGGGCGGCCCTTTAAAAAATGCTCTTCGACCAGGTGCGCTACATCCTTTGCTTTGAGCTTCTGGTAGAAAATTCCCTCGGGCTGCACCAGCATGACCGGACCGACGGCGCAAAAACCGTTACAGCCTGTTTCGATAATTTTAATCTCCTCGGTAAGCCCCTGTCGATCGAGCTCCTTTTGAAGGGTCGTTTGAAAGTCTCGAGTTCCACTGGCATGACATCCCGTACCGCCGCAGAGCATCAACTGGGTTCTAACCTTATTCATTCTATTCTCCTGCAATTTACGATTTCAAATCACCGGAAACCATCTCGTCCGCTCAAACCAATTATTCGTACTTTTCAATGGTCTCAATGACCTTTTCAGCCTTCACCCCACCGTAAGTGTCCTGATTCACCACCACTACCGGGGCAAGTCCGCAGGCGCCCAGACACCGCACGGCTTCCAAGGAAAAGCGCCGGTCTTCGGTGGTACCACCCTCTTTTAGGTTGTATTTGTTTTCAATCCGTTTGACAGCCTCTTGTATGCCCTTCACATAACAGGCCGTCCCCATGCAAACTTTGATCAAGTGGCGCCCTTTGGGCTCGAAGGAAAATAGCGAATAGAAAGAGGCGACACCGAAAACCTCGCTGGACGAAAGATTGAGTCCGTAGCTGATATAGTCTATCAACTCAACAGGAAGATATCCGACAACATCCTGACATTCCCGCAAAACGCCGATAACCGAGCCGGGAATTTCCCGATTGACAGCAATAACTTCATCGATTTTTTCCCACATATCAACTGTAATATCAGAGTGTTGAGGATGATTGCTATCAGTCATGTAATAATCCTCCGGCTAATTGGAAGTGGAAAGGACAAGGGTATCCAAAAATTTGAAGCTTGGTATATCACATAAAAGGACAAAAAAGTCAACGGCAAGAGGGCTGGGTGAAAGGGAAACGTCAAAGTTGATGATAACCCAGCAAGATTGAGGCAATTCACTACCACCATCATAGACCTAAAATCCCAAATCCCAATATCCATGATTTTAAGATGGTTAATATATCCCAATCCAATTTTTTTGCCATAAAATGCACAAAAATAGCAGCCGAGGAATTATTCCCCTTCAAATTCGACGATTGAAAATACGTTTCGATTACCGAGTTTTTGCCGGCCGTTTAAATCGGGCAATTCTAGTACAAATGAGCATTCAATAATTTCTCCACCCAGCTTTTCAACCAGATTCGCAGCTGCTGAAATCGTGCCTCCGGTGGCCATTAAATCATCTATTATAACGACTCTTTCACCCCTTTGAATGGCGTCCTCATGTATTTCAATGACCTCTTCTCCGTACTCTAATGTGTATGATTCACTGATCGTGTTATAGGGAAGTTTGCCGTTTTTTCGGATCGGAATCATCCCGATGTCTAAATTATACGCCAATACGGATCCAAATAAAAATCCCCTGGCATCGATGCCGACAATTTTATCGATCTTTTCATTTACATACCGGTCATAAAAAATATTACAGATTTGCTTAAATGCCGGCGGGTCCAGCAATAGCGTCGTAATATCTCTAAATATCACACCTTTTATGGGCCAATCAGGGATAGATCTTACTTTACTTTTAATGTAATCACAGGCTTCTCTATAACTAACATTAGAATTTACAGTTTCCGAGGGAGTGGTCGCTTTCATTGGGCACCTTTTTGGTTAGATAATTGATGAATTGTCTCCAACAATATTTTTTTTACGTTATCAACATTTTTATTAAAAATTTCCAATATATCCTGCCAGACCGGCATTGCTTCGTCTTCTTTCCAGCAATCGTAATCCGTAGACATCGCTATAACGGCATATGGAATCATGGCTTCCTTTGCCAGGGCTGCTTCAGTGGCGACAGTCATGTTGATGATATCCGCTCCCCATGCAATAAACATCTTTGATTCCGCCCGAGTGGAAAATCTAGGTCCTTCGATCGTAACTAGAGTTTTTTCTTTATGGACCCTGAAACCCAGATTCCCGGAAACAGTATACAGCAGCTCGCTTAAGGATTTATCAAATGGATCGGCCATAACCTCATGGAACATCCCCTGACTGAAATCATCATGAAATGTATTAATTCTTCGCTTCGTAAAATCGATGAATTGACAGGGAATAACAAAGTCACCCCTACCAATTTCCTCTCTCAAACTGCCACACGCATTTGTCGCGATAATATGGCTGACCGCCAAGTCCTTTAGGGTCTGAATATTGGCCCGATAATTTGTGTGGGTTGGACTGAATTGGTGGTTAGAGCCATGTCTTGGCACAAAAACGACATCGACATCGTTTAGCTTGCCGAATTTTATCATGGTATCACCATAAGGTGTGGCCCAATGCTGACTTTGCAAATCTTTGATCATATCAGGATCATCTAGTCCGGAACCGCCGATAATGCCGATCTTCATATATATCTCCCCTCACCAATTTGAAAATTATCGGGTAAATTAACTCGTTTAGAAAACAATGAGACATCCAACTCCCGTCATAAGCCGCCGGCACTGTATAGCTTTCGATCAATGAGCCGTGATCACCCGGTAACGGTAGAACCTTTTCAATTCTCACCGGCAGGGCTGGCGGCTTATGACGGGAGTTAAGATAACGCAATCGATTTATAAAAGCCAGAAAAATTTTCTATGCCCTGCCATAGACGATATTGGACCGAGTATTGGAAAATTCACGCGGCCCGGCAAACCGCCATTATCCCTTCCGACGATGAGTTTATGTGAATTTTTCGGCAGTCGGCTCCCTTGACAGCCACTCACTTTTATCCTATGCTTTCCAAAATTAATTTTCTATGATCGCCTGAGTCTGAAACGGTTAGGGGCACTTTCTAACTTGCACAGAATCCCTGAATCAAACAGGAATGGTTTTTGGACGGAGCAGATGAAATTATCGCAAATTGTGCAATCTCTGGAAGCAAAGGTCCTCACAGGAGATGACCTTTTGGAAAAAGATATCGACACCTGCGGTGCCAGCGACTTGATGAGCGACATTCTGGCCGGATTGTCGGAAGGATGTATTCTGTTGACAGGGCTGACAACGGTCCAGGTCATCCGAACAGCGATGGTTGCAGGCGTCGGCGCCGTGGTTTTCGTTAGAGACAAAACGCCGCCTCAGGAAGTGATCGATCTGGCCAAGGAGCAAGAGTTACCGTTGATCTCCAGCCCCTTTTCAATGTTCGTATCGTGCGGCAGGCTGCATGCCTGCAATTTAACCGGACTCGATGGCCGGCGATAGAATAAAAATCGTGAATCCGCTATGGCTGCCTTAAAAAAAAACTACTACATTAAATCAAGAGATTTCATCCGTGCCGGCGAAGCATCCATCAAGATTCAGACGCTTCTCAAATCCCTCAACTTTAATCCAAAACTGATACGCCGGGTAGCCATATGCGGTTACGAAGGTGAGATGAATGTTGTCATGCACGGTGGTGACGGATCACTGAGTTTCGCGATCAATCCCAACGAGATTATTATGGAGATTTCTGATGACGGACCCGGGATTGTTGATATCGAAAAAGCCATGCGGTCAGGATTTTCCACAGCTTCTGATGAGCATCGCGAAATGGGATTCGGCGCTGGTATGGGGCTGCCGAATATGAAAAAAAATTCCGATGATATCATCGTTGAGTCAGAAAAAGATCAGGGAACTCGTGTTCGAATGGTTTTTTTTATCGACAAGGGAGGTGATGACGGTTGACGCATATGCAGCAGCCTTCGTGCTTCGTTCATTTCGATAAAAACCTGTGCCGCGGCCATGCCGCATGCATACGTGCATGTCCGACCAAAGCGATTCGCAGGGTAGACAAACGGACAGTCACCGTTGTCGGTCAATGCATCGGCTGCGGCGAGTGTATCCGGGTATGTGACACTGGAGCGGTCAGTGCGGCGGCGGCCGGAATCGGGGATATCGGTCGGGATCATGTTGCCATCGCCCTGGTCTCACCGGTTCTTTACGCGCAATTTCCGGGCGTCATGCCGAAAGATATACTTATGGGACTGCGGCAGATGGGTTTTCGGCACACCATCGACATGTCATATTTTTTGGAAATATTTCATTATGCCACTGAAGAGTTTATACGTCGCAATCGTGAATCAAATAAAGCGCCCTGGCCGCTTATCTCGCCTGTCTGCCCGGTGGTGGTGCGACAAATTGCGTATCAGTTTCCCAGCCTCATGCCCCATGTCCTGCCGGTACTGAGGCCGGTGGCTCTGATGGCACAGGAGGTCAAACAACGCATTATCCCGTACTATCAGGAATCCGATGAGGCGGTTGCGCTGTATTACATCAATCCCTGTCCCACCAAAATGGATCCAAATTGCAGTAATTCACGTCAG
>CAMYLH010000144.1 GCA_947259065.1 uncultured Desulfobacterales bacterium | reverse complement strand
TGATCACCCGCGCCAGTGCGGTCATCCCGGCAGTACCCCTGTATGCCGCTCTGCTCTACCGGGTTATGAAAGATAAGAAACTGCACGAGGGATGTATCCAGCAAATGTACCGGCTCTACCATGATTTGCTGTTTAGCGGGAGTTCTCCCAAGGTGGATGCCAAAGGACGAATCCGCATCGATGACTGGGAGATGCGACCGGATGTCCAGCGTGAAGTTGCCGCCCTTTGGCAAGAAATAGATCAGGAAAATATTGAGAAACTGGCAGATATCCAGGGATTAAGAGAAGAATTTTTGCGTCACCACGGATTCGGGATGCCAGAGGTCGATTATTCACAGGATGTGAGGCCGGATATATTTTAAACATAGGTTATTTGGTTCAGAGTTCAACGTTCCGAGTTGAAAGCCCGAGTCGATTCGTATCAAAGAACAATGGAGGTATTTGCCGATGAACAATCTGTTTCATTGGATGAAAAACCTGATCCTGGTGCTTTCGATTTTTCTGTACATGGCGCCGGCAGCGCCGCAGGTCTTTGCTCACAATGGTGTCATGATGCAGTATTTCCACTGGTACTATCCGGGAGGCGGCATTCTCTGGGATGAAGTCGCCGGCCGCACTGATGAATTGGCGGCAGCGGGAATAACCGCACTTTGGCTGCCCCCTGCTTACAAAGGAGCCTCGCAGCATGATGTGGGATATGGGGTCTATGATCTTTACGATCTGGGAGAGTTTGACCAGAAAGGGACTGTCCGCACCAAGTATGGAACCAAAGACGGGTACTTGAATGCTGTGGCCGCAGCCCATCGTGCCGGAATACAAATCTACGCCGATGTTGTCTTCAATCATAAAATGGGGGCGGATTTCACCGAAAAGGTCAGGGCTGTGCGTGTCGCGGGCGATAACCGCAATCATGAATTTGGCAGGGATATCTGGATCGATGCATGGACGGGATTCGATTTTTCCAATCGGTCGGATAAATATTCATCCTTTAAGTGGCGCTGGTACCATTTTGACGGTACCGATTGGGCCGAGGATCTGAAGGAAAAGGCAAAAATATACCAATTCCGTGGAACTGGGAAAGCCTGGGATTGGGAAGTCGACACGGAAAACCACAATTACGACTATCTAATGGGAGCGGATGTGGATTTCGCACATCCGGATGTGCGAGATGAATTGAAACGCTGGGGCCAATGGGTTGTTGCCCACACCAATATTGACGGATTCCGCATCGATGCGGTCAAGCATATTGAGTATGATTTCTTCAAAGAATGGCTGGGGCATGTGCGCGCCAATGCGGGAAGAGAACTTTTTGCAGTGGGTGAATTCTGGAGCGGCAGCATCGAAAAACTGCAAAATTATATCATTGCTTCCGGGGGCACAATGTCGCTGTTTGACGCACCTTTGCACTATAATTTCCATGCCGCCTCAAAAGCCGGCGGCAATTACGACATGAGCAAATTGATGGATAATACCTTGATGCGTGCGCAACCGGTATTGGCCGTCACTTTGGTGGAAAACCACGACACCCAGCCCTGTCAGGCCTTGGAATCATCCGTCGAGGACTGGTTCAAACCGTTGGCCTATGCCTTTATCCTATTAAGACAAGAAGGGTACCCCAACATTTTTTATGCGGATTACTATGGGGCGCATTACAAATCCTCAGACAATAAATGCGGCCAAGCTCCCGGCGGTGAGTCGAGGATACAGATGACCTCACATAAGTTCCTCATCAATAAATTCCTTGAGGCACGCAAAAAATTCGCACGCGGGCCGCAAAAAAATTATCTGAATCACTGGGATATCATCGGATGGACCCGCCTGGGCGACCCGGCGCACCCCGGCTCGATGGCCGTTATTATGAGCGATGGTGAGGGGGGTGCAAAATGGATGGCCACCGGCAGGCCCGATACGGCCTATATCGACATAACCGGGCATCGTGTCGAGCCGGTTGTAACCAATCAGCATGGATGGGGAGAATTTGCCGTCAATAGCGGTTCAGTCTCTGTCTGGGTCGAGCACTCAAGCCTTGCTGGTAACGATCAGGAAGTGGATGTGGTGTTTACCTGTCGCAACGGCAAGACCTTCTGGGGACAAAATGTTTACGTGGTCGGAAGCATCCCCGAACTGGGCAATTGGGATACAGATAAAGCCAGAATTCTGAATCCGGAAAACTATCCGGATTGGGGCAACAGCTTGTCGCACCTGCCCCCGAATACCTATTTCGAATGGAAATGCATTAAAAGAGACGGTGCCGGCAATGTTGAATGGCAGCCCGGTGACAACAATAAATTCACAACAGCGGCTGGCGGGACGGGCATGACATCCGGCTCATTTTAACCCAACCCGGACAAGCCGGAATTGAAAACCGAAGATTGAAAATTTAAGATTTGTGGTATTCTATCTATTTTATTTCGCCTCCATCATCAAAAAGGCAGGAATCCAGATATCGTTGATTGGTTAAGTGGTTGTAAATCTGGAAGATAAGACTTTATTGAGATCTACTACAGTGAAAAGTGAAAATCCGTCGGGTCGCACCAGGGCGGGCTGAAACCTGACACCTTACGTTCCTTACCACATGTTGTCAGATAAAGGCCGCTAAGGGTCTAGGTGCAGAGTGAAGCGAGTCCATCCTTCGTCATTCTATATTCGTCATTCAAGTTCCCGGCGGCCGCCTAGCGTGTCAACTGGCGGTACTTGATACGGTGCGGCCGGTCGGCTTCCGAGCCCAACCGTTTTCTGCGGTCGGCATCATATTCCGACCAGTTGCCCTGGAAAAAAACCACCCGGCTGTTTCCTTCGAAGGCCAGAATATGAGTCGAAATACGATCCAGAAACCAGCGGTCGTGGCTGATCACCACCGCGCAACCGCCGAAGTTCTCGATTGCCTCCTCCAGCGCACGCAGGGTGTTGACATCCAGATCATTGGTCGGTTCATCCAACAGGATGACATTGGCACCCTCCTTGAGCAACTTGGCCAGATGCACGCGGTTGCGCTGGCCACCGGAGATCGATCCCACCATTTTCTGCTGATCGGACCCCGAAAAGTTGAATCGGGCGACATAGGCACGCGAGTTGATCATGCGGTTGCCGAGTTCGAGCTGTTCGTTGCCACCGGTGATTTCCTCCCAGATGGACTTTTCGGAGTTCAGTTCCCGGCTCTGGTCGACGTAGGCAAGTTTCACCGTCTCGCCGACCCGAATGGTGCCGGCATCGGACTTTTCCCGACCGGTGATCATATTGAACAGGGTTGTCTTGCCGGCACCATTGGGGCCGATGACACCGACAATACCGCCGGGAGGCAGTTGAAAGCTCATGTCTTCGACCAGCAGCCGACCGTCAAAAGCCTTGCTGACGTGTTCTGCCTCGATCACCACATCACCCAATCGTGGTCCCGGCGGAATGTAAAGTTCAAGATCCTTTTCCTGCTTTCCTGTCTCCTGAGAGAGCAGCTTTTCATAAGCGTTGATTCGGGCCTGGCTTTTGGCATGACGTCCATGGGGAGACATGCGGATCCATTCAAGCTCGCGTTCCAGGGTCTTTTGTCGTGCACTTTCAGACTTCTCCTGGCGTCGCAGGCGCTCTTTCTTCTGCTCCAGCCAGCTTGAATAGTTCCCCTTCCAGGGGATGCCCTCCCCCCGGTCGAGTTCGAGAATCCAGCCGGCGACGTTGTCGAGAAAATAGCGATCGTGGGTCACCGCGATGACGGTCCCCGGATACTTTTGCAGGTGCTGTTCAAGCCAGGCGACACTCTCGGCATCAAGGTGGTTGGTCGGCTCGTCCAGCAGCAAAATGTCCGGCTTCTGCAGCAGCAGGCGGCAAAGTGCCACCCGACGCTTCTCGCCGCCGGAAAGGACTTTGACCGCTGTGTCGCCCGGAGGACAGCGCATGGCATCCATGGCCATTTCCAGGCGTGCGTCAAGATCCCAGGCGTCCAGCATATCGAGCTTCTCCTGGACCTGAGCCTGATCCTGGATGAGCTTGTCCATCTCATCCTCGCTCATGGGTTCGGCGAACTTCATGTTGATCTCCTCGAACGTCTTGAGGAGGTCAACCGCTTCTTGAACGCCCTGCTCAACGATTTGCCTGACCGTCTGATCGACATCCACCAGCGGTTCCTGCTCCAAATAGCCTACGGTGTGGCCCGGAGAAAGGATGGTCTCACCATTGAAATTCCTATCCTCCCCGGCAAGGATACGCAACAGGGAACTTTTCCCGGCGCCATTCAAACCCAGTACACCGATTTTGGCCCCATAAAAGTAGGACAGCGAAATGTCTTTTAATACCGGTTTTTTATCGTAAAACTTACTGACTTTGATCATCGAATAGATGATCTTGTTGGGCTCGGTGCTCATAATTCAGATTCCTTCAGAGTTCATATTTTATAAAGTACACAGAAACGGAAAATGCTCAAATTCCTGGTAGCGTTTCAACCAGGAAAACTTCCATCCCACATCCATTTGATACTAAATGAAATTTGGGATTTAGCTCCGGGCGCCCTCTTCCCGCGGCGGTTTCAACAACAATATCAGGACAAAGCCGATCACAGCCAACAGGGTCAGTAGGAGAAAAGCGATCCGGTAGCTTCCGGTAGTATCGAAGGTGACGCCGGCCATCAATGGCCCGATCGCACCACCTATCGTGCCGCTGGCCAGGACAATGCCGAACAGCACCCCGTGCGAACCGGTGCCGTAAAATTCTGCAACACATAGGATCCAAAACTGCCCGGTACGGGCAGCTGCCCTCAGAGTCACACTCTCTTGCCGGGAACCGCTTCCATTGTCGTGCGAATCATGACTATCGCCATCGGGCAGCAGCCCAATGGCCTGCGGATCCCGGCTCAGCACCTGAGCCACTGCCACGAATATCACCAGGGCCGCCGAACCGATAATGAGGTAGGAGTTTCGCCAACCATAAGCGGCGATCAGCAACGTGGCAATCAGCGGCACCAGAAACTGGCCGGATCCCGTACCGACCTTGACGAAACCGGACATCATACCCCGGCGTCTTTCGAACCAGCGTGCCACTGTTGACAAGGTAATAACATCATGTGTGCTGAAGCCGATACCCACCAGCACACCATACAGCAGGTAAAGCTGCCAGAGCGTCTGCAGACGGGACATCAGCATATAACCAAGCCCCATTGAAATGCCGGATACCACGATGATAACCTTTGGCCCAATCCGGTCGTTCATCTTGCCGGCAATGATCCCGACCAGTCCCATCATCAAAAAGGCCAGTGAGGACGCACCCGATATGGCCGCCCGCGACCAGCCGAATTCGGCCTGGAACTCCTTGAAAAAAACGCCGTAGGTGAACATCGCACCAACACCCACCGCCTGGATGATAAAACCGGCCGCTACAATGTTGTAGCCGTAGAAGTATTTCACCCTCATACAACCTTCCCATGCAAATCGTCTAATTTTCTGGATCGAGAATAGTTAACCAAAAGAATTGAAAGTGTCAAACCTTGACTTGTTAAATATGAACTATTATTAGGGAAATTCTTTCGGCAAGTTACGCCATATATCGAATACTGATCGGAGACGGCATGCTGACGCTCGTTTTGGTGGGTACCGGTATTTACCTGGTCAACCGGCCTGTCCCGGGCCGAGAAGATGATGTATAATGGATTGCCAAAAGCGCCCCGAAGGGATATAGTATTTTTTTGCGATTTTACCCTAACGATGCAAAATTGGGGTCTGTCTGCACCTGCAACGTACGCTAACATCGATTCAACTTTAACCGGTATTTAAGGAGATTCTGAGAATGAAAAACAATAAAAACGCATTGCTCCAGGAACTGATAGATCGGACCCCTAAATCGGGCGCTTATTGGGCGGCTGCCAAAGACCTGGTTCCCGGTGGCCTCATGAGTGGGGCACGCAAAATGAAACCATATCCAGTTTATGTGGAACGCGGCAAAGGCGCCTATGTTTGGGACATCGACGGCAACCGCTATATTGATTGCGCAATGT
>CAMYLH010000143.1 GCA_947259065.1 uncultured Desulfobacterales bacterium | reverse complement strand
GGGACTGGATGCTCGCAACCTCCTGGAAATTTTACTGGAAACATCCGATCAGGCTTTTTTAATTCCGGCACACATCTGGACGCCATGGTTTTCAGTTTTGGGTTCAAAATCCGGATTTAATTCCATCGAGGAATGCTTTGATGACCTGACAAGCCATATATTTGCCGTTGAAACCGGGCTTTCTTCAGATCCGCCGATGAACTGGCGTGTTTCCGACCTGGATGGTTTGACCCTGGTGTCCAACTCGGACGCGCATTCACCCCTAAATTTGGGTCGAGAAGCCAATATTCTGAATACCCGGCTATCCTATCACGGCATCAAATCAGCCATTAAAAGTGGAGCTTCAGACGCCTTTTTGGGTACATTTGAGTTTTATCCCCAAGAGGGTAAGTATCATCTGGATGGACACCGGAACTGCAAAATTCGGCTCAATCCCCGGGAAACCATGGATCATGACGGCAAATGTCCCGTGTGCGGCAAAGCGCTGACTCTGGGTGTCTTATATAGGGTTGAAGAATTGGCGGATCGTATCCAAGGGAGTAAATCGCCAAACCATCATTCCTATCACAGTATAATTCCATTGGCGGAAATTTTATCTGATATTTTGCAGGTGGGAGCAAAGTCGAAAAAAGTCAAAAAAAACTATCAAAAAGCTCTCATTCAGCTGGGCAGCGAATTTAATATTTTGCACCACCTTGAGACCGATAAGATTGACAGCGCCGGAATACCACTGCTCGGAGAGGCGATACGGCGAATGCGGCAAAAAGAAGTTGAGATTATACCGGGTTATGATGGTGAATACGGGCGCATAAAAATCTTTAATTCCCATGAACGTGAGCAGTTGCTGGGTCAAAAACCTCTTTTTTCACTACCCCAACAAAGCGCGATCAGCGAGATGGATTTGTCTTCCTATGTACCGCAACAACTTCCAGAAACAACACAATTGAAATTGTTTAAGGATTATCAATCCGTTGATATTTTCAGTCAACTCAACGATGAGCAGCGCCGGGCCGTTGAATATCCCGGCGGGCCGCTGTTAATTGTTGCCGGTCCCGGAACCGGGAAAACCCGCACCCTAACGCACCGTATTGCTTATTTAATGATGAAAAAAAAAGTTTTAGCAGAGCGGGTGCTGGCCGTTACATTTACCAATAAAGCAGCCCAGGAGATGCGTGAAAGATTAAAGGGTCTGATGGGAGATACTCGATACTTGCCGCTTGTGGCCACCTTTCATTCGTTTTGTTATCAAATATTAAACGAACAAAATGAAAATCCTAAAGATATTATTGATGATGCTCACCGCAGCATTCTGATCGCCGAAGCTTTGGCGTATGCACGAAAAAAAGGGTATCAGCTGTCTCTAAAACCGAAACAGATTTTAAAACATATCATCGCGGCGAAACAACAGATCCTCGATCCGGATGAATTTGAAGAGTTGAACGCTGCTGATTCACAAAATAAAATAATTATTGATAGTTACAGAACCTACCAGAAGATGTTGTCCATTCAAAATCTCTATGACTATGAGGATCTGATTTTTTATGTGGTCCGGCAGTTTGAAACCGACATAAAATTCTGTAAAAAATATCAAAAGCAATTCCAGCATGTTTTTGTGGACGAATATCAGGACTTAAACCACGCTCAGTATCGTATTATCAGAGCATTGGCGCCTACAAGTACTTCCCTCAAAAACCTGTGTGTCATTGGAGATCCGGATCAGGCTATCTATGGTTTCAGAGGTTCTGATGTAAAATTTTTTAATCGATTTATCAGTGATTACCCGGACACCGGGGTGATCAATCTTATTAGAAATTACCGTTCAACCAAAACCATCTTAAATGCCTCTTTCCAGGTTATCAAAAACCATCGCTGTCCATCTTCCGATGTTCGAACCTATTCCCAAATTGACGGTGCTAAAACCATCAGTATTTTGGAATCGGCCACCGATAAAGCGGAGGCGCAAACCATTGCCGGGATCATCGAGCAGCAGATCGGGGGCACCGGATATCATTCCGTCGATACCGGAAAAGTTATCGATGCCAACCATGCCATGTCTCGCAGCTATTCAGATTTTGCAGTACTTTACCGCACCAATGAACAGCATAGGATTATCTAACAAGTATTTGAGAGGGCTGGTATCCCCTTTCAAATAGCAAGTCGGGAAAACGCTTTAAATCAAAAAGGAATACCGGAAATAATCTCAATGTTAAAGGTGATTGAAGGCTGCGGCGGTTATATGGACTTTGAAATCGTCACGCGGCTTTTGTCACCCGGCATCGGCAAGAAAGCCCTGGGTTTATTTAAGGACTGGTGCTACCGGAACCGGTTTTCCGCGCTACACGGGTTACTTAAGGCCACCCGATTTCCCATATCCGGTTTAAAACCATCCCGGCAACAGATGCTAATTGAATTTTCGCGACAACTGTTTAATTATAAAAGAAATATATCCGGTTTGTCGGTGGCCGAAAAATTACTGTATCTGGAAAAAAACACCAAACTATTTGACATTTTAAACAGCGATGTCAAAAACAAAGAGGTTTTTTCACATCTGGTCGAAGTTGCCTCAAGCTTTGGATCGGATTTAATTGGATTTTTATCCGGCATCGCGCTGCACACAGATACGGATATATATGCGCAACAGGCCGAAAAAGTTTCGATGATGACGATGCATGCGGCTAAAGGACTCGAATTTCCAGTCATATTTATTACCGGGTGTGAGGAAAATTTAATACCCTTTAAGCGATCCCACAGCATGCAGATGGATATCGAAGAAGAACGAAGATTATTTTATGTGGCCATGACCCGGGCCAAGGATAGACTCTATTTAACCCGGGCCAAAAAGCGCAGGATATACGGCAAACTTAAAGATCGGGTTGTATCCCATTTTTTGGCGGACATTGAAAATCGGTTGAAACAGGACGAAACACCCCGGTTAAAAAAGAGGAAGAAGAGGATATCTGAACAGATGCAACTCAAATTGTTCTAATAATGTAACATTCTATAATTATTATAAAATACGATAATAATCTTGTGTTTACATAAGATTTGGTGTATAAATTATTCTAGGTTGAGAGGTTCAGGGTTCACCGTTCTGGGTTATAAAAATCCGGACAACTCGTATCAATTGGTTGCAGCTATTAAACCTTGAACCGATTTGAAAAAGAAAAAATGTAAGCGATTGGTGAAAATGGATTGGAGTAAATTTAAATTTTTCCGGATAGCACTATATGTGCTTATTCTTCTATTTTCAGCCGGATTGACCGTCCATGGGGATATTTATCGCTACATAGACGAAGACGGGGTCATGCACTTTACCAATACGCCGACCTCATCAAATCAAAATTTCAAACTGTTTCTGCGGGAAAAACCAAAGATAAACCCGCGCTATTCAACAAAAAAATATGATGATATCATTTCCAACGCCTCCCAGCAGTATGGCGTTTCATTTCCGCTGATCAAAGCCATCATTAAAGCAGAGTCGGGTTTCGATCCCCGGGCGGTGTCCAAAAAAGGGGCCAAGGGCTTGATGCAAATCATGCCGGACAATTTCAAACTTCTGGGAATCAAGGATCCCTTTGATCCATCGCAAAATATCCATGCCGGTGCACGCTATTTTAAACAAATGTACGATCGTTTTAAAGGAAAGCTGGCCCTGTCCCTGGCTGCCTATAACGCCGGCCCTAAAGCGGTGGAACACTATAAAACCGTCCCGCCTTTTGAAGAGACCGAAGAGTATGTTAAACGCGTTTTAAAATTTTATTATAACTATAAAAACCTTTAAATCCCGCCTTTTTTTACAACTTCACCACAGAGACACTGAGAGCACAGAGTTATTCTAAATTTTTATCCAATGGTAGAGCATTTAACAGGGCAAGCGACGAATGGATAAAAGCAAAGCTTCCCATGAACGAATATTGATCCCTCTGTGTCCTCCGTGCCTTTGCGGTGAAACATATGGTTATAGAAAGGAAAGAAGTATGCAAAATCTTATTGACAAGTATAAGTTAGTCCCCCATCCGGAAGGCGGATTTTATGCAGTGGTGCATGAATCCAAACAATCGGTAAAGTCCCCGGTAGTAAATAAAGATAGAAAGGCAGTTACCCATATTTATTTTTTGTTGCTGAAAGGACAGGTCAGTCTATTTCATAAAGTTGCTCACGATGAGATTTGGAATTTCTATGAAGGTGATCCCCTGAGATTATTAAAATACAATGGGTCCAAGGATGAAGAAGATATTATTGGACCCGGTTGCTGTGAATATGTTTCTATTGTTGAAGGCGGCGTTTATCAGGCTGCTGAATCCACAGGCGCATACAGTTTGGTCGGTTGCAGCGTCGCTCCTGGTTTTGAATTTGAGGATTTTTCATTCCTTCGCGATGAAGTTGAAACTAAAGAAAAGCTATTAAGAAAATTTCCAGGTTATCAGAAATTTTTATAGGCTCCTAGAAATTATTTAGGTGTTTTTTGTAGATGGGCTTTCCGTCGAAGCCGATGATCCAAATACTGGGCGTCGGCGCATTGTCAAAATATTTGATCCCGTTGCCCCTTTTCTACTTCTTACCGCTACTCTGCTTTTACAATGATTTCTCCCACCGAAATTAAATGATCGAAACGTTATAATTTCGTGATGAGCATGTGAACTTTTCCATTTATATTTAAATTCACGTTGGTGGCTTGTTCTTTGATAAGCGTGCTGAGATCTACTCATTAATTAATATCTAAATAAAGGAGGTCTAAGATGAAATTTAAAAAATATACTTTTACAGTATTCTTTTTTCGATTTTCTTTCTGACAAGCGATCTGTCCTTTGCGGACGAAGCGGAAGATGAGGGAAATAAGTATAGTAAGCGCATTAATTAATGCAGCATAATGACTTTAATCGTTCGTTTGGTTTAGCGTGGTCTTTTAAGTATTCAATTACTGCATTTTCAAGCGCTATAAGATTTTCAAAAAAGGTATTATGAGTCACACGATATCTCAGATTCTTCCAAACCCTTTCAACCGGATTTAGCTCAGGCGAGTAAGGTGGAAGAAAAAGCAGTTCTAATCGTTTTTTATGTATTTCCACAAATTCAGCAACCTTATTGCTTTTATGCGAGCTTGCATTGTCAAGGACTAATACTATCTTTTTCCGGGTTTTAAAATTTCGAATCAGCCATTTGAGATAATAGATGAAGGTATCGGAATCAAAACCATCAAAGATCAGTGAAAATAAGCGACCATTACGGTGGTTAACTGCACCGCAGACGCCCACTTTTTCTTTAGTAATCGGGCATTTTACTTGACTCTTGTGGCCACGCGGAAACCACCCTCTTGTGATCGTGCTTTCTCTTCGTAAAAAGGCTTCATCATAGAATAGAAGCTCTATTTTGTTATTGGGAATGATTTCATCGCGAATTTTTTTTAAAGGTATCTTGCTTTTCGGGATCAGCGCCAACGGGCATTTTACGAGGCCGCTGCAGAGAAAAACCAAGCTGTTTAAATAGGTTCTGGCATTGCCGCACCTTTAGCTGAACACCGTATTTTACTTTTAAGTGATGGGATAAGAGTTTGCCGTCCCATCTGGCCTGATCGTATCCAAGGTCTTTTGGAGATTTTTCTAAGTTGCTTTTTAATCGTAAACGATCATCATCGTTAAGTTGGGATCGGCGGCCTCTACCTGGCGTATCTCTTAAGCCCTGAAAGCCCGATTCATTTAGCCTGTGGATCCAGCGCTGAACTGTAGTAGAATTTATTCCAAACAATCGGGCAACGTAGCTTAATGCATGACCATCACAGATCAGCGCGATAACATCTAAACGACGCACAAAACGTGCATCTTCATTAACAGCAAAGTAGTTTTGAATTTCGGTTTTAACCTTTTCTACCTCTTTGATTTGTAGCCTTTTTGGCATAATTCACCTCCTTGAGGTGAATGTACCATAAAATATTTTACGTTTATTATAGCTTAGTCCTTTGAAACAAATCGATGTCAAAGGAGCTTCAG
>CAMYLH010000142.1 GCA_947259065.1 uncultured Desulfobacterales bacterium | reverse complement strand
GGGAGATGTGTGTGTGGTCAATCATGATCTGTGGCGCCGATGTATGGCGCATTATTTGGGAGCGCCGTCGTGAGAATCATTCTCTTCGCCGGAAAGGGCGGTGTCGGAAAAACATCCGTGGCGGCGGCCACCGGGATCAAGACGGCACAAATGGATTACAGAACGGTAGTGATGTCTTTGGACGTGGCTCACAGTCTGGCGGATATTTTTGATTTGGACAGGGATCTGCTGGACCAGAATAAGGGGCAGCCCGTTGAAATCGATTCAAATTTATGGATTCAGGAGCTGGATATCCAGGAAGAAATCCAAAGATACTGGGGGGATATCCACGCCTACCTTGCAAGTTTATTCAACACCGCTGGATTGGATGACGTTCTGGCGGAAGAGCTGGCCGTCTTACCGGGCATGGAAGAAATCAGTCTCCTGCTTTACATCAACAAATACGTCCGGAATCGGGAGTTTGATGTCATTTTGCTGGATTGTGCGCCCACAGGAGAATCGCTGCGCTTTATCAGTATACCCACGACACTAGAGTGGTATATGAAAAAAATTTTTAAGGTGGAGAGAAAGTTTGCGAAATACTTGCGACCCGTAGCCAAGCGCATTACCGATGTTCCCCTGCCCGGCGATGATTATTTTCAGGCCATAGAGGACCTTTTTAATAAGCTCAAGGGGGTAGATAAAATACTGGTCGATCCGGCCACAACCACAGTACGCCTGGTGACCAACCCCGAAAAAGTAGTTTTAAACGAAACCCGGCGAGCATTCATGTATTTTTGCTTGTATAAAATGAGTATTGATGCCATCATCATGAACCGCATGCTTCCGGATAATGTAGAGGATACCTATTTTAAATGCTGGCGGGAGGGTCAGCAGCATCACCTCGAAAAGGCCGCAGAGTATTTTAACCCGGTGCCCATTTTCCCTGTCAATTTATTTGGTGGTGAGGTTATCGGCTATCACTATTTAGAGGAATTGGCGAATAAAATCTATGGTGTCAAAAATCCCTTGGAACGCTTTTCTAAGGAAGAGCCGTATCATTTTATTAAAGAAAACAACGGCTACCATCTTAAGTTAAAACTTCCATTTGTGTTAAAAAAAGACATTGAGCTCAACAAGCGTTACGATGAACTGGTTATCCGCATCGGCGGATTTAAAAGGCATATTCTGCTTCCAAGACAGGTGGCCCCGTTACAGTCAGTAAAAGCCAAATTGGAAGAAGAATATCTAAATGTCTTTTTCAAAGGAGGCGATCATGGTCGAGAAAAAGGGTAAAGAAGAGAGGATTACCTGTCCCGTGGGTACTTTTTTCGCGGATCTTGAAAAAACCTTCGGCAGAAAATCACAGTTTTATAAACACATGACCCAGTCTAGGATTGAATTTCTTAAAGGCGTCAAGTCGTTGCTGGATGACCGGATCGAATACCTTGAGAAAAAGGGCTCCAAAAAGACCGGTGCTAAAATGACCCAAGTCAAGGTTGAATAATAACCTACCCACACCAGCCGGAGTCTGAGCTAAAGTATCATGGCATAGGCTACCTGACCACCGGATCGTGCTTAACCGCCATCTACGGCAGCCGGCGGCAGGATAATCGTCGCACCAAGCTCCTGTAGCAATATAATTTTGTGGCTTCCCGATTGTGCGTGCATCTTTTCACGGTGAGCTTCCTTTTCTTCAAAAATGAGAAGCCGACTGAGTGAAAATAACGGCATTTCGGGAAGCTCCCCAAACTAAATTATACTAAGGTGATCCTTTGTACGGCCAGCATGGTCACATCATCTCCTCTTGGAGCAATGTCGATGAAGGAAAATAAATTGTTTTTGATCCGCTCCAGCAATTCGGTGGCAGAACTAAAAGGCTGTTCAATAAGTGAACGCAAGCGATTCCTGGTAAAAAGCTCATCTTGCGGCGACCGCGCTTCCGTGACACCGTCGGTATAGCCGATGAGTATGTCGCCCGGTTCGAGTTGAATCCTCCGAATGCCAAACACTGTGTCCGCAATTATTCCGACAGCCGGGCCGGTGGGTTCTAGTTTTTCCTTGATACCATTCGGACTGATAATCAAGGGTGGTTCATGGCCGCCATTTATATAGTAGAGCCATCCGGTTTCAGGATCCAGAATCCCCAAAAAGAGGGTGGCAAACATCCCTTCCTCACCGTGATTGAGGGCGATATAGTTATTGGTGTCGGCAACAGCCCTCAGACCGCTAACCGGATCAATACCGGAAGGTAGTATCGAATCGACCTTTTTATCTTTCTGGGCGCTTTTGACAGCTGCTGATAATTGTTCCGATAACGCTTGGTTGGAAAAGACCCGGATCAAGCTGCGGAACAGAGCCATATACAACGCCGAACCTACTCCTTTGTCGCACACATCGGCGATGACCAGACTGATGCGCCCGTCCGGCAATGTGAAAACATCGTAGAAATCCCCGGAAACCTTCCTCGCCGGATAGAAACTGGTTGCAATTTCATAATTTGGCACTTGGGGTATATGGGTAGGAAGAAATTCCATTTGAATCTGGCGACCTTTTTCCAACTCAAATTCAATTATCTTGATGCGTTCACGTTCACGGAGACCCTCAATCATTTGGTTAAAATTCTTTGACAGTTCCCCGATTTCATCATTTGTGGTAACCGGTGCCGACTTTGACAGGTCACCCTTGGCGACATCGGTGGAAATTTCAGATAAATTTTCAATCGGACCCGAAATTTTACGTGCAAAGTAATAACCTAAAAATCGCAGGATAATCAGTGCAACCAGAAAGAACACCACAAAATGCTTCATCTGTTTATGCATAACGCCGGTGATGCCCTGACTGTCAACGCCTATCTTAAGAAAGTAGTGTTGCACATCATTTTCTGTGGTAATATTTACGAACATTGAATGGGATCCGTTGTCGGAATAAATCTTTGCTTTTGCCGGTCGAAAACGGTGCTTCAGCCAACGATCAAGTTTATTCGTGTAAGGGTCTTCTGAAATTCGATTTGACTGAAGCGTCGGGCCATCGGGAAAATCAAGTCGATACCAGGATGCACCATCCGGCGTTTTGCTGTAGATGGAAATTTCAGAAACCATATAAAAACTTGAAGAAAGATTGGCCAGAATTTTCAACAAACGATACAGCTGGGGTTGTGGCCTGTTAATGCCTTTCCAGATATAATCCGGTTCGTTGCTGCCGTCCAACTGGGAGAGCTGATCATTAATCAATTTGCTGGTTGAACCAATGAAATGTTTCTTTGCGCCGATCATGTAAAGCATCGAGGTAACAAAAAAGATAATCAAACCGAAAAGTAAAAAATAAAGGGAAATACGTCTCGCCAAAGAGGGCTTCCAGAAAGAGCAATAGCATTTAAAATGTTCTAATATTTTCATGGTGATTTCCTATGGTTTATTTTTAATACCGGCCCGTCTTATGGTTCGAATGCAATTTATACTTATTCTGCAAATAAAATGTCAAATGCTTGTTTGTATCATTAACGTTGAGAACATCCGGTGGTAGTTCCAGAAAAACCGGTCCCGCGCGGCCGGAAACAGCCCGGCGAAATGCAGTCAACAAATCATTCGGAGTGCACGATTTCACCCCCGACCACCGTCATCGATATTGGGATCTGCGGAATCTTTTCAGGGCTGACCTGCCGGGGGTCGGCGGCCATAACGGTGAAATCCGCCCGTTTGCCTTCTTCGATGCTTCCATTACGGTTTTCGTCAAAAGATAGGTAGGCCGATCCTTTTGTATATAGTCGGATAGCTTCCTCTGTGGTCAAGGTTTCCTGCGGTCCAAGTATCTGGCCTGATGGGGAAAGTCGCAGCACGGCGTCACGAATTCCCACTCGCGGGTCGAGGTTGGATACCGGACAATCCGAGCTGCCGCCAATTTTCATGCCGGCCTTCAGCATGGATTTAAAAGGATACAGCTGGTGGGCCAAATCAGGACCGAAAGCTTCGAGAAAACCATCTCCCAGTTCACTGAAAAATACCGGCTGGACCGATGCGGCAATGTTCATATCTACCGCTCGTTTTAACAAGTTGGGATAAAGGCAGCCGGCATGTTCGATACGATGGCGTAAAGGATTACCGGATTTGCGGCCCAGCACGGCTTCGAAGGCGTCCAGGGTATCGCTGATGCCCTCATCTCCCTGGGCGTGGATGGCGATCTGATACCCGAGGGTGTTATACCCTTTGACCTTTTCGATCAGTTCTTCACGGCTCTGGATTTTAAGTCCCTTGTCATTTGGTGGACACAGGTAGGGCTTGCTGACGGCCGCGGTACGATTGGACATCCCGCCGTCGGCAAATATTTTGATGGGACCGATCCGCAGACGATCCGAGCCAAATCCTGTTCTGATCCGGGAGCCGATCAAAGGTTCGGCCATGTCATCGTGATTCATGGTATAAATTCGAATCTTGAGCTTGCCCGCAGCCAGGGTTTCCTGGTACATGTCCAACGTTTGGGGCACCACCAGGGCATCGGCGGCAAATACAAAACCCAGCTTGGCATACGATTGGGTCGCCCCAGCGCAAAGCTCGATGCGTTCCTGTTGGGTCATGGCGGCCAGATCTTCGAAAAAAAGGTTGTTAAACACATCCATCATGGCCTGATCATGGAGCACGCCGGTCGGATCACCTGTATCCGGATCCTTTTCGATAATGCCGCCCTGGGGGCAAGCCGTCTCGCGGCTGAGGCCCAACATTTTTATGGCCATGCTGTTTAGGACACAGGCATGAAACGAGGTATGATAAATTATAACGGGATGTTGTGGGCTTACTTGATCCAGATCAAACCGGGTCGGATGCCGGTTTTCAGCCAGAAAGTATTCGGCATAGCGCGATCCTTTAATCCAGCTACCCGCCGGCAGCGTTTCGGTTCGCGCTTTAACCCAGGCCAGAATATCATCCATCTTTTTGGCATTGGAAGCAGACAAATCGATCCCGTCGAGAAGATAGCCGAATATTGTCAAATGATTGTGGGCTTCCATGAAACCGGGAAACATGGTCGCGCCCTTTAAATCGACTGCCTCTGTTTTAGGTCCCATCAATCGACGTAATTGATCATCGGTACCCAGTGTGGTGACTATACCGTTGGAGGCACCCACCGCGGAATAAACGGTCCCGGCCCCATCGAGAGTATTGACTCTGCCGTTATAAAAAATGATGTCCATTCCGTTCTCCTTTTCGTTGTTCTATCCTTTAAATTTCAGCAATGGAATACGAGACTTAGACATTGTGCCGATCCCGGAAATAATTGTCAAGAACTCTGCCCGGCTGTTTCATAGCGTCGAATGTTTGTCACCGACTATTCCCAATATCGTCATCATTGTGTAGGTCAAGGTGCGAGCAAAGCGAGTTCCCTGACAAACCCTTTATCCGGGGCTACCCGCCGAATGTTCTGGGCGACAAAATGAATCTTCCCACGGCAAGCCGCGGGGTATCGTTCAGTAGATAAAAAATACTGTAACTTTTTTGCTCGCTTTGCGTTATATTAACAGCGTGAGAAAATTCAGAGCATTTTACAATAAACACAAAGATATGTTTTTTGCGTATCTGATGCGAAGTACGGGTGATTATTACCTCGCAAGCGATATCATGCAGGAAAGCTTTACCCGCTATCTTGAACGCTATGGCCAGGACTCTCAGATTGCTGCGCTACTTTATACGATTGGCCGTAATTTAATCTATGACAACGCTCGGAAACAGAAGCGAAATGCTCAACTTCAATCAGACCGGAATAATCCGGTTGACGATCATGAGCACTATCTCATGGTACGTGAAGAATACCGGCAGGTGCTTGCAGCGATGCAGACACTTGAAGCCGATGAACGCGATATCCTGGCACTCGCCGTGAGCAGTCAATTGTCATATCGTGAAATTTCAACCATTGCGGGGATCAGCGAGGCAAATGTCAAAGTGAAGGTCCACCGGTCAAGGGCAAAGCTTAGACAAATTATCCAGGCAGGTGAATAATGCAGGACTATTTAATCAGCTTGTTTATTGATGACGAATTGGATCTGGA
>CAMYLH010000141.1 GCA_947259065.1 uncultured Desulfobacterales bacterium | reverse complement strand
AACAGTACAGGTGCCTTTAATCTCCACTACTCTGACTATAAGATTCACTAGGGCCTCCTATTTCATAGGTCTGTTTCTGAGTCATGCCTCCTCCTCATGGTCACTCCGCTAATAGACCCATTTTCCAAGCTAAAAAGCCAGGCGACCTTTAAAAGGCAACCTGGCTTTTTATGTTAAGACAGTCGGCATCTTCCCAACCTTTCTCCAAGATGGGCGCTGCTCAGTCTTGAACTTTGCGATTAAATTTATCTAGTTTTTTCACATTCTGCGATCAGCTCTGTTTTTTACCAGAGCCAATTG
The DNA here is from genome assembly GCA_947259065.1 of uncultured Desulfobacterales bacterium. GTDB lineage: Bacteria > Desulfobacterota > Desulfobacteria > Desulfobacterales > JAFDCJ01 > JAFDCJ01. Next base: position 9,129 of record CAMYLH010000141.1, on the reverse strand, counting down.
ACTACTGTCAACCTGTTTTCGAGTTCATGGGTACCTGTATTTAATCGATTTTCTAGCTTTTGCCGTATTGACATTTAACGTTTAACGTTATATGGAGAATCAGTTTCATATGGGACGGCAATAATGCCTACAAGGTTGAAATTGCTCAATACCACTCAAACCGAGGTGCATCATGAAGAAAAAAAGAATGGCTCCCGTCCACCCAGGTGAAATCCTTCTGGAGCAATTCTTGAAACCGCTGGCGATGAGCCAGAACAAGCTAGCTTTAGAAATCAGTGTGCCGCCGAGGCGCATCAACGAAATCGTCAAGGGCAGGCGAAGAGTTACAGCTGACACCGCCATGCGCTTGGCAAGGTTTTTTAAAATGACGCCTGAGTACTGGATGGGTCTGCAGGCAGATTATGATCTCGATGTTGTCCGGGATGAACTGGAGGAGAGAATCAAACTTGAAGTACGGCCCTGTGCTGCACGAGTAACCTGACCAAGCGACAAGAGGAATGAAAAAACGATGGCGACGTCTCAACCAAAGATGCGAAAAGAAACCGACAGCATGGGGGAAATCCAAGTTCCTGCCGATCGTTACTGGGGAGCTCAAACCCAGCGATCGCTGATTTATTTTTCCATCGGCAAGGACCTTATGCCCATCGAAGCCGTCCATGCCATGGCAATTATTAAAAAGGCGGCGGCTCTGGCCAATCACAGACTCGGAAAGCTGTCAAAACAAAAGATGCAACTGGTTGTGCAAGCGGCCGATGAGGTCATCGAAGGCAAATTGGATGACCATTTCCCCCTGCATGTGTGGATGACGGGCAGCGGCACCCAGTCCAACATGAACGTCAATGAAGTTATCGCCAATCGTGCCATCGAAATTGCCGGTGGTCAATTGGGCAGCAAAAATCCCGTTCATCCCAATGACCATGTCAACATGTCTCAGTCCTCCAACGATGTCTTCCCAGCGGCTATGAATATTGCCGCCGCCAGAGCGATTAACGAGGTCCTAATTCCCAAAGTTAAAAAACTGCGGAATGCCCTGGATCGCAAGGCCAAGGCCTGGAACGAGATCGTCAAAATCGGACGGACCCACATGCAAGACGCCGTCCCGCTGACCCTCGGTCAGGAATTTTCAGGTTATGTGGGTATGCTTGAGGATGATATCGGATGGCTTGAAGGGGCTTTGGGCGGGCTTTACAAGCTGGCTCTGGGAGGAACGGCGGTTGGCACCGGTTTAAATGCCGGCAAAGGTTTTGCAGCAGAAGCCGTGCAGAATATCACCGCAATCACAGGCTTGGGGTTTGTCCCGGCATCCAACCTGTTTACCGTTATGGGCGCGCACGATGCGCTGGTACAGGCCAGCGCAACCATGAAAACGCTGGCGGTTTCGCTGTATAAAATTGCCAACGATATCAGGTTGCTCAGCAGCGGACCGAGGGCCGGTTTATATGAATTGAGGATTCCGCAGAATGAACCGGGCTCATCGATTATGCCTGGAAAAGTCAACCCCACCCAGTGCGAGGCCATGACCATGGTGACCGCTCAGGTCATGGGATATGACACAGCGGTCGCATTTGCGGGTGCCGGCGGTATCCTGGAGATAAACCTATATAAACCCATGATGATTTTTAACATCATCCAGTCCGTTCATATTCTGGCGGACGGCTGCAACAATTTCACAGACTTTCTGGTAGAGGGTACCGAGCCGAACCGTAAGAAGATTGATCGTTATTTGCATGAATCCCTTATGCTCGTCACCTCCTTGAGCCCGGTGATTGGTTATGACAAGGCTTCTGAAATAGCGCACTTTGCCTTTGAAAATGAAGTGACGTTGAAAGATGCAGCCTTAACACTTGGCTATGTCAGCGCTGAAGAGTTCGATCAAATTGTCGATCCCTATAAAATGGTGCATCCGGACAGCTCGTGAGACAAATTTATTTGACACGCCACCTCCATTTTCCTATACTATCGTAAAAAATGAAGAATTTAAGACTGTTAAAGGAAAGCCTGTGGAAAACTACCTGAATAACAAAAAGCGTGGACGTTGGTGGATCATCACGATTATTGTAGTCATCGGTCTCGTCGTCATTGTTTTCGGCGGATTTTTGGTATGGAATTTAGTCCGTACCGATAACCACCTGATACAGGGAAAGATTGAAGCAGAGGTGGAAAAGCCCCCCGAACTGCCGCGAATGGCGAACCAGCCTCCGAAAATCAAGACACCCGAGCCAATCACCCCATCTTACGCACCGGATGCTCCCCTGCTTGAACAGGTGCGGGAAGCGATGAGAAAGGGAATCGATCCGGATAGCGCCTTAGCAATGGCGAAAACACTGCCGGACAAGCCGGAAAGGGCCGACGCTGCATTTATTTTATTGGAGTACGCCGCTGAAGCCGAAAATGGGGAAGCTGCTTTAGAAGTCGCAAGGTATTTTGATCCGACGTTTGCAGGGGACAGCGGCACGATTCTAAAAGATCCCGAGGTTGCCTACGACTGGTATCAGTTGGCGATGTCCAAGGGATTCGCCGAAGCCGACATTCACATGTCGAATCTTAGACAATGGGTTGCAAAGCAGGCGGCTGAAGGATCTTATAAGGCGCGCGAATTGTTAAAAAGCTGGCAATAGTTGTCTTAAATAGTCAATTCTCCATCTCATTTCCGAACGGACCCTATTTAACAATGGAGTGTGAAATGAAGGTTAAAAAAATGATGGCGTCTAAGACAGCCAGTGTCATTTCATTCATTGCGGTTTGCCTGGCCTGCCAGATGTTCATTTGGACTAGCACCGTAACGGCCCAGCAGCGCAATCCTCTGCTCATACCCGGCAAACAGAGCTTGTATCAAAAGGTGATCACCCATCCGGGTGCAAAATTGTTTGCCATCGATGGTGTATCCGTGAAGGTTTTAGAAGATTGGATTAAGCCCTTTACGGTGTATTACGTTTACGAGCGGGCTTCAGTAGCCGGCGAACCCTGGCTGGAGGTCGGACTTTCGACCACCGCGGGCGCGATCGGCTGGATCAATGGGACGAAAGCCTCGGACTGGAACCAGGCCTTGACGCTCGTCTTTACGGAAAGAACCGGTCGCCGGCCGGCGCTTTTTTTCAGAAATCTGAGTTCTCTTCAAACATTAGCCGGTTCATCCTCTCCCCGCAAACAAATATCTCAGCTCGCATCCGCATTTAGCGAGATTCAATCCGGGGAAATGTCACAGCCGGACGATTTTCCACTATTGGCAGTTGAACCACCCAGAGAAGCTGTGTCTGAAAAACGGTTCTACCTAATACCCATTTTTAATGCACTCGAGTTTTTTGAAGGCGTTAAATTTCTGGAAGTGGCCTCGATAGATCCCGGTTCCGGTCTTTTACCAGTGGATGCGGAATTAAAAACAGCGATTGTATTCGTCATCGATACGACTGTTTCCATGAAACCTTACATTGAACGAACCCGCAAGGCTGTTCGTAAAATTTATGATGCCATTGAAGAAGCCGGCCTGTCCGATAAGGTCGCTTTCGGACTGGTTGCCTACCGTAACAGCACCCGTAAAACACCGGGTCTTCTCTATGAGGCCAGAGTGTTGTCTGATATCCGGGACGGTCGTAAACGCAAACAGTTTGAATATGCATTGGGCCATGCGGAGGAAGCCGAAGTTTCCACGCATTCCTTTAATGAAGACGCCTTTGCCGGGCTAAAGACGGCGCTTGACAAACTTTACTGGGCACCCTACCAGTCCAGACTGGTTTTTCTTATTACGGATGCAGGTGCGATCCGAAACGACGATCCTTATTCCTCCACCGGGATGAACGAGGCCGAGATTGCCGACCTGGCGGCAGCCAAAGGGGTCAAGATTTTTGCCTTACATCTTAAAACTCCCGCAGGTAAAAAGCAATTTAACCACAATTATGCTGAAATCCAATACCGGGTCCTGACCGGGCATAGCGATCCGAATATCGGGGATCTGTATGTGCCCATCTCAGCCGATCGGGCTGCTTCCGGTGTGCAGGGCTTTGGGGGTGTGGTTGAAGGTGTCGGCGCTCAGATGGTGGAATTGGTGAGAGCTACAGGTGCCGGTGAGCGTCTGGTTCTGCCGGATGCATCTGTCCCTCAAACGAAGGATGCCGTGCAGGAAGCCGTGCGCAAAGCCGCCATCCTGGGGTATGCCATGCAGCTGGAATTTTTAGGGGCCCGTGGCGGCGTCAAATCTCCGGAGGTAGTCAAAGCCTGGGTTTCAGACATGGATCTTGCCAAACCCGATACACCGACGTTTAAAGTGGGTGTGCTGTTGACTAAAAACCAACTCAGTGACTTAAGTTGGCGTTTAGAGGTAGTGCTTGACGAGGCCCAGAGAACCAAGCGGACCGGTGCCAAAGACTTCTTTAACAGTATCCTGTCGGTGGCTGCCCAAACATCCCGCGATCCCAACCAGTTCAGCCGAAAACCAAACCAGAATCTGGGTGAGCTGGGTATTCTGGCCGAATTTCTGGACGACTTGCCGTACCGCAGCAACATTATGCGACTTACGGAAGAGGATTGGTACCGTTTAAGTCTGGGGGAGCAGCAAACCATTGTTAATAATCTAAAATCTAAGATTAAACGATATACTTCAATCCATGACGATCTGGCCAACTGGACAAGTTTCGGGGCCAAGGAACCGGGAGACGCCGTTTATAGAGTGCCGTTGAGTTTGATGCCTTAAGGATCGGGTAAACAGAACTGGAATGATAGTCCGTTTTCCGTTTTTTATGCCCACTATCCCATCTTTCCATGTGGCTCCCCAACGTGGGCGGCCACAAAAAAAATATATTCCCTAAAAGTTTTAGAAATTCCGAGACATCAAATAATTGAGAAGGTGTAACCAGGGAGAATTCCATCGTGGCCGACAGCCAAAATAAATCTTCGCCAAAAGAAAAAAAACAATCGGTGACGCCCGGGACCGGTGTCGCTAAAGAAGAAGAGGTCTTTCGCTTGACCAATGTCACCAAAAGGTGGCCCGGAGTTCAGGGCTTTACCCTGGCGGTGCCGGAGTTGGTTGTTCGTCGGGGTGAAAAGGTCGCACTTGTTGGGATGAGCGGATGCGGCAAGAGCACCTTGCTCGACTTGCTTGCCATGGTCCTGCGGCCCGACGAGGCCGGACAGTTTGTCTTTTATAGCCAGCAGGGACAGAAGCAGGATGTTATGGACGCCTGGACGCGCAAGAAATTGAGTCGGCTGGCCCGCATCCGCATGGTACATATCGGATATGTCCTGCAAACCGGAGGGCTCTTTCCTTTCCTTTCAATCCGCGAAAACATTGGCATCAGCCTGCTGGGTCTCGGCCTGCCGGTTAATGACGCCGTTGAGGACATGGCCAAGCGCCTGCATATCGAGCGGCATTTGAACAAGCGCCCAGGCCAGCTGTCGGTCGGAGAACGTCAGAGAGTCGCCATTGGTCGAGCTATGGCACATCAGCCTTCTTTGGTTATTGCCGATGAGCCCACCGCCTCCCTTGATCCGATAAACGCTGAAGACATCATGGACCTGTTCAGTGCTATGGCAGACGAAAAAGGTGTGACCCTGATCATGGCGACCCATGACTGGGGAAATCTGGGGACGCGCGGATTCCGTCATGTGCAGTTTGATTTGAAACAGGAGACCGATCACGGCACCGTCAAAGCCAGGGTTTACGGGTAGACGGCAGGTGAACCCTTCAGACGGTGGGAGGCCCCAAAACAGATAGAGCGTAGCGATTCCTTAATTTTAGTCATTTTAGGCAATTTAGTTCACTTTTGGCATTTGTTTATTCCGCTATATCAGTCTGTTATAACAGGAGGCCGGAGAAAAGATAAATATGCACACGTTTCAAACGATTTTTCGTCTGGCGCTGAGAGATTACTTCTATGAGCGATTGCTTTCCGCATGTGCAATCATGGGGTTGGCAGCCGTTTTAGCACCCTTGCTGGTGCTTTTCGGAGTTAAGAGCGGTATTATCAACACCATGTCGGATCGCCTGCTGCAGGATCCCCGGAACAGGGAGATTTCTCCGGTTGGCAGCGGCCGCTACGGGGCGGACTGGTTTTCGACCCTGGGCAAACGCAGCGATGTTGATTTTGTGATACCGCAGACCCGCTCCATTGCCGCCAGCATGATCCTTTATAAAAAAGATGCCGCGAAACCGCGCACGCTGGTGGTGTCTTTGATTCCCACCGCTGATGGTGATCCGCTGCTGCTGCAATACGGCCGTATCCCGACCGAAGTCAGACAGGTGGTGTTGTCTGAGACAGCCGCGCGCAAACTCAATGTAAAAGTAGGTCAGGATATCATCGGAAAGGTAGGCCGGTCGGTGGCCGGGGCAAAGGAGCAGGTCATGGTGAATCTGCAAATTGCAGACGTGTTGCCCCATGAAGCCTTCGTTCGAGAGGCAGCTTTTGTGCGGCTGGAGCTGTTGGAGGCCACCGAGGATTACCGCGACGGCCGCGGTTCAAAGGTATTCGGCTGGCCCGGCTCAGTGAGACCCTCCGGATCAAGGGTTTATCCCAGTTTCAGGCTTTATGCCCGCTCAATTTATGATGTGTCCGTACTGCGCAACATGTTGATAGATCAGGGTCTGGAAGTATATACCAAGGCCGAGGAGATCGAAACGGTCAAAAGCCTCGATCGGTCGTTTAATCTTATTTTTGGTCTTATCGCTGTTGTTGCCGTACTGGGTTACTTTGCTTCAATGGTAAGCAGTGTTCTTGCCAATGTAAACCGAAAAAGCCGCTATCTCGGTATTTCCAGCCTGATTGGCTTTTCAACCGGCAACATCGTCTGGTATCCTATCTTGCAGTCCATCGCGACGGTTGTATTTGGTTTTACGACAGCCGTCATCCTATACAAGACAGCTGAGGTTATGATTAACAGGCTGTTTAACGAATATCTGGCAAGCGGTGAATATGTATGCCGATTATCCTTCGTACACATGCTGCTGGTCCTGGTATTGATGCTGGTACTTTCCATCATGGCCTCGGCTTATGGTGCTTTCAAGGTCTCAAGGATTGAGCCATCAGAGGTCATCCGTGAAGTATAGGCCGCTTTAAATTATTGAATATTTTCGATTGAATTCGACCTTGGAGTATTTTTGATAAGATACAAGAGAAATAATTTTCCATTTTCTAAACCTCTGCAAGTTCTGCGTTTTTCCGAACAACTACGTTTTCTGTTATTCCCTGCCCTGCAGGTGACCGTGATTTTGGGTCTGTTGGCGGTTAGTCAGCTCCTTTACGCCCGGGATTGCGTATCCGGACAGAAATCGATTACGCCACGGATGCCCAGCCTGGCGGCAGCGGTCAATCCAAACCCCTCAGAGGCGGACATTGAACTGCCGATGCCCTGCGGCGGCAAACTGATTTTGCATCATGTTTGTGCCCCTGCCCAGGGCTATTTCGGGGATCTGCGACTTGATCTCGGCTGTAAAGACTGCGGTCGACGAAATCAAAGTTTCATGGAGAGCAAACATGGGGGAGGGATCTCCGGACCCTTCACCCTTGGCGATATGCCGGATGGCTGGCGTTTGAAACTCACTCAACTGGCTGACAGCGGTGACGGCCGATGCCCACCGGCCGATGATGCGGCCAATACCGGTTTTTATTATTTCATCAGCAAATATGAAATTACCAATTTTCAATGGAAGTCCATAATGGAAGAGGGATGTCTGGGTGCCGACGGTCAATTCAGCAATGATGATCCGCGGCCGAAGATCGGTATATCCTGGTTTGATGCGGTCGAATTTACTCGAAAATACACCGAATGGCTTATAAAAAATGCACCCGAAGCGCTGCCTGGATTTGCCCTGAATCGTTTCGGTTTTATCCGGCTGCCTACCGAGGCAGAATGGGAGTATGCGGCCCGGGGAGGTCACCGGGTCACTGAATATCAGATGAACGAAGATGAATTTTTTCCATTAAATGGCAGACCGCTGGCGGACTTTGCTGTGTTTACCGGCGGGGAGGCCGCTAAGCCCCAGGAAAGGCTGGCCTGGATCGGTACGAAATGTCCCAATCCTTTAGGGCTTTTCGATACAGCCGGCAATGCTGCTGAAATGGTGTTGGAGCCATTCCATTTTTCCCTGGGCTATCGACTTCATGGCGCCGCCGGTGGCTTTATCATCAAAGGCGGCAGCTTTCGCAAAAGCCTGGCTGAAATCATGCCTGGAAGACGGGAAGAACAGCCTTTTTTTCTGGGCGATGGCGCCTTTCGCAGCGCTGATATTGGCTTCCGTGTCGTTCTGTCCGGGATTTTGACATCCCAGGATCGCTGGGAGAGCTTTGATCAGCAGTGGGCGATCCTGGGATTGCCGCAGCTATCGCCCCGGGCAATGGGTGTATCTTCGGGTTCCAGCATCGGCATGGACCGCAACAATGACCCGATCACCGAGATTGACCGCCTGATGAGCGCAGCCGGCGATGAGGCTGAGAAAAAGAAACTTCTTTTTTTGCGGAAAGCATTCAAACAAAGCAAAGTATTGCTCAAAGCGCAGGAAACAGAAGCCATCAAGGGTATTATCAGAAGTGCGGTTCTCACAGCAGAATCCCTGCAGGATTATGCCACGCGGCGAAAAGTTGTCATCAATGGGAATATAAGCCTGGAGAAGATGAAAGCGGAGACGGTGTCGACGTCAGTCAATGAGGCCTTGGAGCGTGGTATTGCCAGAGCCAAGGAATCGCTTCGTATGCTCGATGCAGCCATGGATCATTTTACAAAATTCTACCTTGACAGGGTCAGGGAAAGTCAAAGTTATACCGAAGAACTTTTTGATCTCCAGCTCGATCGAGTTTCACAAGAATTGAGTCTGGATGAAGATTTCATCCGCAGTCTGAAAAACAGACTGGCTACATTCAAGAAACATGTGTCGCTGTATAGACGCCAGGCAGGAGACATTAGCCCGGAAATCATTCAAAATGATATCCTTTCTCACAACCCCCTCTAATGCATTTTCATTTATAAAAGCGTTCACAGGTTCAGAAGTTCAGGGTCAACGGTTTTGAGCTTCAAAGTCCGCCTTTCCTTGCGTGGCGCTATGTTCTCTGTTCCGGAGACAAGGGCACATTTTCTATTAAAGCAAAATTTGATTTCTCAGGGATCTGGATTCACCGGCGGCAATGGTTCTTACAGCTGGCAGTC
>CAMYLH010000140.1 GCA_947259065.1 uncultured Desulfobacterales bacterium | reverse complement strand
TGATCCGGCCGAAATATTCGGAGATCGTTGATGAGAAGATCGCAAAGATCTTCATCCAGGCCGCCGAAGAGAATCGATAGGGAGACAACCATGCGCCCGGTCATATCCTTGATCAGTATCTGTGAAGGCCTGGAAATTCCAATGGCTTTCATGACCGCCGCCGTACCCATAACCATTGTAGTTATATTTAACGGCACCAACAGCCTGGCCAATGCCTATCAGGTAGAACCGGATGTGATACCGGACCCGGATTGACGGATAAGCAAACCGAAGTTGAGCGATTTTTTAGAGAGTGATGTGCTGCAATGCTATGATGGCTATTTGTGGAAGCGATTTTCGGCGGGCCTTACCGATTATAATTGCTTTTAAATTCAGCAAACACCTTCTTGGTTATCTCTTTTGTATCGAAACCTGCTTCCAATAGCTGATCTGTGTCTTCTGTGACCAAAAAATCGGTCATACCGCTTTTGGAATAGATTTTTTCGCGCTTGACATCCACAAGAATCGCTCTGATGCGATCTTTGGCCATGTCGAGAACATTTGCGGAAAACAGTAAGATCGCGTCCACCTTCAGCTGGTTGCCCAACTGAATGATGAAACTTATATTCGGTTCGGGTTTTGAAAAAAAACCCTTCTTCACCCACAGACTATTCATCAGCGTCTCATTAAATATGATTTCCGACTGATCGGTTTCATATTTTGCGTTAATTTCGTAATAACGATAGTCCGTAAAGAATTTGGTCTCCTGGATAGACTCCTCGATGAGCCGCGTAAAAATGTTCTTATAGCGAGAGGCATCATTTCTGAGGTGAAGGGGCATGATTGCCACTCGATATTGCAAATCCGGTGGCCGGTCCGGACTTCTAGCTTCCGGCAATTTGGACTCCGGAGAAGATGTCGCAAGGGAAGCCGTTTTGTCCGGCGACGATGTCTCTGGCAAAGCAGGCCGATTTGCCTTATGATTTTTTTGATCAATAAATGCCTTAATAGACCATGGATACCGCCATTCATCAAAGGCCGCCTTGATCGCCTCAACGGAAACCGCACGCGCTGAGTCGACTTCGTCCTGGATAATCATTCCAATAATCCCATTTTTGGTTATCAAAGGAGCTCCCGAGGTACCGACCCTTACGCTAGCAATGTCTACATGAATGATCGAGTGCAAATCGGGTTTGTCGCTATTGATCCGGCCCGGAATTGTCGGTATATACCATTTGCCCGAACGGCCGATAAACCAGACCTCTTCGCCTCTTATCCCACCTTTGATGCTCTCCAGTGGAACCAAGGCCTTTGATTCCCAAGATAAATTGGGCGGCGCCGCAACCTGGATAACGGCAAAATCTTGGGGCTTTCCATAAAATGTTTCCAACAAATCGGCTTCATATGAGTGCCCCGGGTCGCTGTAAAATTTAACATTGACACTTGTTGACGCGCCTCCGGGTCTGTTGGATCGCACAACATGATTGGCGGTCACGATGTAGAATTGATCACGCTGCTTTCCAACGATAAACCCAAACCCGTGGACAGATTCTCCGGACCCTCGCTTGGCGCTGATTTTAACAACATTATCGCGTAGTTTGAGGGCCAATTTATCGCCGGATGGTTGAGACCAGCCCACTATCGGCGTGATTGCCAGGAAAACAATCAAACAGGCCGCAGCGGTTCTTGACAAATGTTGACTATCAAAGTCCATTACATACCTCGATATCTTTTGCTAAGTTATCATTTTGCGTATCCTCCATAACAACCCCCATAGAAAAACAACTGCACCCCAAAAGAATGCTAACGGCTTTCGGACATAAAAATACTCCAGATATGAAGGAGAAAGATTTTTCTCATAACCCTTGGGGCCGATGAGCAACTGTTCGACCGTGCCCTCATAAATTAAATTGATGTCAGATCCATGACTAATCTTTATGAGCCTGCCATCTATGCCTCCTATCATCAGCCGATCGCCCTCCTGCAGTGTTTCCTTCATTGACACATCATGAAGATTTATGCTGCCACTGTTGATAGCAGATTCAAAAAATATGGAACCCGGTTCCGATATGCGTTCACTAAAAAAGCTCAGTTCTTGCACGTAAATATCCTGAAAAGTCCAATCTTCCTGCGGATGCAGCTTTATTAAAGTGGGGACCATTCCACTGCTTTTGGCAATGAAGCGAATCGATTCGGGAATTTTAAAATCTTCGTTAATCTGGATCAAGCCTGCTTTATTGAGGTTTTTTCCTGCGGAAACTACCGATAAACCGCTGACTGCGACTTCACCTTTGAGGCCGCTTCCACGGTAAAAAATTTCAATGCGCCCGCGCTTGGAATTCAATTCCAAAAACCCGTTTTGTTCGAATTCCAATTTTTGCAGCACGACATTTTTACCATCAATCTCCAGCCAGGCTTCATCCGATTCAGTCTCTATCTCCAGGTCTAAGGCGGGTGCAAAAATCCCATTTAGTCGTTCAATCCGCACCTTATCTACGGCATAGGATTTATGAGGCCGCCACGGTTTTTTAAGCTTAAACGTCACGGCTTTGCTCTGAACCTTGAGCGATACGTGTACCTTTGGCAGCCGTAAATACCAGAGTATGCCCGCAATCATAAGGCATACAAGCGCCACAATTGATGCTAGGATCCACTCACGGAAAGGATTTGGTTTCATTGCCTGGAGAAGCTTGGAACAGGCCTCTATTCTGTGAAGTCCGACGGCAACCTGTTCAGTATCATCATTTTGCAGCAGGTGGGTTGCCGTGCCGTTGATTTCTTTCTCGAGTTCGGTTTTTATGCGTTGACGCAGTTCGTCATTCATGGCGCCAATGGCCTCCATAGGCGGATCGACAGGCTGAGCCATTCTTCGTTATCTTTTTCTTTGGCAGCAATCTCCAAACAAAGATTGCCCTTTTGGGCCGAGCGTTCGGGCAAGGTTAGCGTCACCGGCCAGCCGGCATTAACCGGTGCGTCACTTAGCTCCTGCCATTCAATAAATTTTGAGCAGCGACTACCCTTGGCAGTCGAATAACGCCATACAAGGGTATCAACGTCCACCGAGGATCGGACTATCAGATAGGTATTTTCTTTTGCCGGGGCTGATTTTGCGGAATTTTTTTGGGTCACGCGCAGGGGAACAAAGGTCTTTTCACTTTCCGTGCCCACCCAACCGAAAACTCCAAGTCGTTGCGCAGTTAGCCGGCCGGGAATAACAACATCTCCGATGGGCCACCGCATCGATTCTTCAGGGGAAACACGTCCATCCATCCGGTAATACGTCTTCAACGGAATTGCAACCGCGCGGATGTTTACATCGCCTTGCGTGAAATCCGGTGCTGAAACCTCTAAAACCACATCAGGTTTCCTATCAAAATAAAGATTTCCGCGCAAAACAGAAACTACTTCCAGGCTCTCGGAAGATACGTTTGAGACATAGAAGCCTTCACAACGGTTCCCGTGAGATACATACCCGAGATCACTCCCGGGAAAAGGAGCTAGCACAGGATCACACGAGGCTGCCTGAACAGGAATTGAGGTCAGAACAAAAAAGAAAACAGCCCAACCGAGGCATTTATACGTGCATGATAAAAGTTTATTAAACCAAGTATTCATTTCTCATATTCCTTGTTTTAAATAAACTGGTTGATTTATCGTTTGCCTATCTAACCAGAAATATTCTTGTTTCTATAGATTATAATATTAAAAATAAGATTGTCACTATTTTGAAGTGTATTCCCACGGGTTAGCCGATTGCGTAAAAGAAAAATCATCTGGAACCGGTAAAAAGTTATCCCCAATCTTTCATGGGATCCACAAAGTCTTCTTCCTATACCTTTATAGACTCCCCCGGAGTTTCTCCTGCCTAATGCCGGCTACGAATTCGAGATTCTGGCAATTGAAGCCAGCGGAAACTCCACGATCTCTACCGGAGAGTTCACTACCGGTGAATAAAACAACATAACCCGAGGACGTCGGGATACCGGCCCCGACGTCCCCGCTAACCATTCGAAAAGAAAAGCCGGGGTCTTGGCTAGTGATATTGCGGGCGGTCATGGCGGTAGCCACCAGTTCAGCCGGCTAGGTCTTCTTGAAATCCTGGGTCAGTACCGGAGACATTTAACCTGCCGCTGTGGGTGGGATGCGCGGGTTTTTAAGCCGCCAAAGAAGCAGTTGGTTCGGCTAAAATTTTGGTCAACCCTCACTTGTCAAATCGCATCAGCTGCTTTCAAGATAATGTTATTTTATACGATATGCGCTATTGACACCATTATTTATCTGATGTACTATATGTACCTAATATACAAAATAGACAATTTGTACAAAAGGTGATGCGTCATGTTAAACAAAATATCGGCTGCTGATGCAAGAAAAAAATTTGCGAATATTATAAATAGGGTCGCATACGGCAAAGAATCCTTCGTATTGACAAGACGGGGCGAAGCGCTTGCTGCTATTGTTTCAATGGAGGATTTAAAGCTCCTGCAGGAAGTTGAAGAACAAATGGATATTGATGATGCCTGGAAGACTCGAAATGAACCTGGCGAAAATATTTCGTGGGAAACACTTCGGGAGGAGCTTGAGCTTTGAAATATAAAGTCGAGTTTAAAAGATCGGCAGCTAACGCATTCAAGAAAATTCCAAAATCTGATCAAAGGCGACTACGCGATAGAATCGACAGCCTTTCTGAAAATTTGCCGGATACCGCTACTACGAAAATGAAAGGCGATAATCCTTTTCATAGGATCAGGGTTGGGGATTATCGGATTATTTATGAGATTCACGGCGATATTTTGGTAATTATGGTTTTGAAAATTGGTCACCGAAAAGAAGTTTACAGAAGGCTCTCCTGAATTCAAATATCCGTTAAGTTGCAAGGCTTTCATTTTTTTTGTCATAGCTGTTTAAATGGATCTCCATCCAAAAATCGCATTTCTATCCACACCCTACGGCATTATGCGGAGTTCCATATTATGACGAGCTCGGCATAATCGACACAGCTTCGCTGATCATTTACATGATGCAGGTTGTGCCGCCATTCCTATTCGCCGGTATAGCCACAAACACCAGTCCGGGGGGAGTTGACAACGGGTAGGAACATTTCATCATCACATTCATGAGTTTGAGAACACGCTTCACATAACCAGCCCTTATCATCCCACTGGCACTCGCAACAAATGTGGGCTGCTGGTTTTAGGCCGCATTCATCACATGGGATGATAGGCTGGGCATTTCTGGTGATTAATTGAATTTTTTTGTTACCCTTTGTGGCCCCATGATAATTATCGACGGCTCTAATGGTTAGCTCAGTCGTACTTCCAAAATCATACTGGTATTTTAATTCCGCACCCGGCATTAATATATCTTCAACTTTATGATTCATTTTGATTTCATCTCCATACCTTTGACGGGAGAATGAACTCATATGTCCACAACATTCAAGCCAAATGTCTCTTAGGAAGACGTCGAGGCTTTCGAAAGTAGAATTTCCGAAGATTAATAAATGCAAAAAATAGTCAGGGTTGAAAGGGTCGAATATATTTAAATAAAGAAGATTGCGGGGTTTGGCTTTAGAAGGTTTCTGAAGGTGCTTCGCCAGACATGATTTTATATGCCTAGTTAGTCCTTGCCGTTTGAATTCAGAATTGCACAAACTGCATCTCGATTTGGGTGCTTGATATTCCATGTCACTTCCTTTTCTTTATTTACTCGCTAAATAATCGATAATGTATGTAGAAGATTAAAGGCACACACATCTGATCCACAACGGGGCCAGGGTTGTGGTATTCCGTCAATTTTATAACCCCAGATACGTCTTGCGAATATGGGGATTTTCTAGCAGCTCTTGACCTGCCCCGCTGAGCGTAATGCGGCCGTTTTCCAATACGTAGCCGCGATCTGAGATTTTAAGGGAATTGAAAACATTTTGCTCGATCAACAGGATGGAGGTTCCGCGCTGGTTGATTTTGGCAATAATTTCAAAGATGGTGCTCACCAAAACTGGCGCCAGGCCCAACGACGGCTCATCCAGCATCATCAGGTGGGGGTCCCGGCTTTCTGGTCGAGACGTTCCTTTAATCGGGGGAAATAGCCGAAAACCTGCTCCATGGTTTCGTGCTGCACCTGTTTGGTTCGGGGGAACTGGGCGCCCATTTCCAAGTTTTCCAATACCGTCATGGTGGGAAAAATCTGTCTGCCTTCCGGTACATGGCTGATACCCTGCTCGACAATACGGGATGACGGGGCATGGGAAATATCTTTGCCGTTTAGAGAAATCGCGCCTTTGCGGGGTCGCAGCATTCCGGAAACGGTCTTTAAGACGGTGGATTTACCGGCCCCATTGGAACCAATCACCGATACGATTTCACCCTGCCGGACCTCTATACTGACTTCTCTCAAGGCTTGCAAGTCGCCATAATATACATCAATATCATTGACCTTGAGCACTCAAAAACTCCTTACCCAGATAGGCTTCGATGACTTCTTTGTTTTCGACCACTTCTGCGGGAGTCCCTTCAGCGATCTTTACGCCATAACTGATAACGATAACACGCTGAGACAGGGCCATGACTCCCCGCATCACATGCTCGATCAATAATATGCTGACCCCCTGACGGTTGATTTCCTTTAACAGTGCAATCAACTCATCCACTTCGGTGGGGTTCAGCCCGGCCATAACCTCATCCAGCAGCAGTACCTTGGGCTGAGTTGCCAGCGCCCTGGCCAATTCGAGACGTTTTCTTAATGGAAGCGGCAATCCCTGAGCTTCTTTACTTAGCATGCCGGAAAGGCCGGTAAACTCGATGATTTCCAGGGACCTCCTTTTGGCTTCGGCTGTTGATTTTTCCCTGGAAAGCGCCCCCACCATGACATTGTCCAAAACGGAGATCGTTGGAAACGGTTTGACAATCTGAAACGTGCGGGCCATGCCCAACTGGCAGATCTGGAAGGGCTGCAGGCCGGCCAGCAACTTCTCCTCAAACATGACATCGCCTTCATCCGGCGTCAGAAAACCGCTCAGACAATTAAATACGGTCGTCTTTCCTGCACCGTTGGGACCGATCAGCGCCAGAATCTCTCCCTTTTCCAGTTCAAAGGAAAGATTTCCCACGGCCATCAGACCGCCGAAATTCTTGGTCAGTTTATCTGCCGATAATATGCTCATATGATTTTGGATTTTAGATTGCGGCCTCCGGCCCAGAGGGGCCATAGGGGCCTACCCTCCGGCCTATAGGCCTACGGGCTGGAAGCGGCCCCGGAGGGATCTTGGATTTATGGAATCGCTGCACTCTATCTTTGGAATTCATAAAAACCGATAGCATTCCTTCCTTCGTTATTCGTTTTTTTAGAGTTTCTTTTTCGATTTGACCGGCCGTTTTTTTGGCCGGCGGCTGGGCTGACACCTGAAACCCGCAACGCGCCGCTCACAACCCGACACTCGAAACCTATTCTCCCCGCGACAGCTTTAAAATCGGATTCAATAATTTCTTCACATAAACAATGATCCCTTTGGGCATGAAAACAACCACCAAAATGGCCAGAATACCGTAGAGTATCAGGTGAAGCCCCTCAAGGCCGCCTTTGGCAAAATATGCGCGGGATATTTCCGAAAGCGGCGTCAGGATAAATGATCCGATCAACGGTCCAAAAAGTGTTCCAAGCCCCCCGACAATCGGCCGCAGGATAAGATCAATACTGGTGGACATGCCGAACAGGGTGTTGGGATGCAGATAGAAAATATAGTTGGCGTAAAAGGCGCCGGCCAGCGAGGTCATAAACGCACTGATGGCGATTGCAATCATATTGTATTTAAAGGTATTGACGCCCAGGGCCTGGGCGGCTTCTTCATCTTCCCGTATGGCAACCATGAAGCGACCCACCTTGGAGGTCTCAATCAGGCGCACCACGATGAGCGAAGCCACCATAAAGCCAAGGGATATGTAATAGTAGGGTTGATTGCCCCTGAATTGCAAATTCCAGAAAGACGGGTTGAAATCCAGAAATATTCCTGTAAAAGAGCCCAGCGCCTCGATGTGCGATACGACCAAACGTGCAATTTCAGCGAAGGCGATGGTCATAATGACGAAATATACGCC
>CAMYLH010000139.1 GCA_947259065.1 uncultured Desulfobacterales bacterium | reverse complement strand
AGACCGAATTGACTACCCTCGATGAGGCCGGCCAGCCACAGGATCGTCACCCCCGTGCTGGCGCTCAACAGACAGGCTACCGGACCCCCCAGAACCATCAGTTTAAAAATGTCGTTCATCCGGTTCAGCGCTTTCGGGAATCCCAGGAGCCATTGGATGAGGAAGGCGCCCGTCAGCGCCTGCAAGGTGGCGCCGACAGCCATGCCGCCCGCCAACGCCAGAAGGAGAAAAAGTGGGGCGGCCTCCTGGGCGGTAAAGGCCGTACAGGCATTGATGGCAAACGAAGCGATCAAGATGCCCGGCCATACACCCAAGCCGAACCGCAGCATGAGGGCCAGGGCGATGCCTGCCGCCGGCCAGAAGGCAGTCGCGTAGATCGGCGGGGTCGCAAACAATAGCGCAATTTTGCCGGCGATAAAATAGGCCACAGCCAGAGAGATAATCTGAGCCGGCTTCCCGGTGATTGCAGGCGTGGATGATTTTTGTAGGTTGTCCATTTGAAATTTCCGCTTCAGTGGCCAGGAATTGTCGGCAGCTGTGAACTTTCATTTAAGGGGTATAGGGGCTATCTGTGGACATTCAGTTTGATCTAAATCTATATCGGTCGCCAAAATTACTGTCAACCTTTTTTACCTTTCTGAATATCGACCATTTTCATGAGTTTTGTTCCTGTAAGCGCTTCCGGGCTGAATGAATTGAAGTACTGCAGTTGCTTTCTATCTCTTATTTAAACTTGAATTCGCTGATTCAACTGCCTTCCGCTAAATAATCATCGTTTTAGGAAAATTTACACGAAAGGAACCTGCTTATTTGCAAGCACAGTAATATGCTGCTTCGGCGAGCTTCATCGAGGATAAATGAGCCTATTTAGAGTACTCTCTTTGATCAAGTTATTATTCAATAGGCTTAGTTTACACCCACTTCCTTTTCAGCCTCTTCTACAATCGATCGTATGCGCTCGGCGGCCCCATCTGGCAATGGTTCCGGCTGGTGAGTTTCCAGGATTTCGATAGCCCGTGATAGTGCCTTGGCATAGCTGTTGGATTTGCCGTTGTTTTCCCAATCCTCCCTGTTATTTCCATCAAACAAATGTGTTTGAGACAGGGATCTCATTTTTGACAATGTCGTATCGTGGCTCAAAAACTCGCCAAATGGACCGATCTCATCAATCATTTCGACTGAAAGTGTCTCTGGATTCACTTCAATCCCCTGCCGGAGGTGTTTGATCATCCGCACGATTTCGTCATCCAAAACCGCCTGGCCGAAATCAAATGTCAGTCCGGTCTCCAGCCCCCCGATACCAACCAATAAACTGGCGCCGGCCATAGCCGCGGCCACGCCGGTCAAAGTCTTTTCAAAGGCAGCCTGAGCACCGTGCTGCTTGCTGTCCGACGATATTCCGGGAACCAGACACGGCAGTTGGTAATAATGGCAAAGCCCTGCCACAGACGCACCGATCAAGGCGGCTTCCGGTGAACCCAGGGGGGAAGTACCCAACCTTAAGTCCATGGCGGTGCTGTAACTGCTGTAAATGACCGCAGTGCCCTTGCGGACGAGTTGCGTTAGAACGATACCGGCCAAAATCTCAGCATTGGTTTGAACCAGCACACCCGCGAGGTTCACCGGACCCGTGCCCCCGGCCATGGCCATGGATGCGATATAGGTAGTAAATCCAGCACCTGAAGCTGCCATGATCGCCTCACAAAATTTACGGGTCAATTTGAGGGGACTGGTTACTGCGTAGCCAAAAATGATGGGCTTTCGCGTTTTCAGGTTCTCTGCACCGCCTACAGCCGCCGTGGCCATTTCGATAATTTTCTCTACTTCCCATTTGCTTTCCGGCCCGTTCAAGAAGGGTTTGGTCGTATTGTTAAAACAGGCCTCGGCGGTATGCAGATGCAATAATTTCTGCGGTTGGTCGAGCGGGTAGACTGCCCGTGAATATACACTCACTTCTTTTAAGACGTCACACAGTCGGGCGCTGGCGGCAAGATCCGCTTTTGTGGATGGTCTAAATACGCCGGTATAGGGATCAATTACGTTAATGCCGCCGCCGAAGTTGAGGTAAGCATTTCCGTTGTTTTCGAGCAGGATATCGCGGTCCGGAGTGCGGCCGGCAAGCATCACCTGTGCCGGCGTCGACTGGATGGAATCTTCAACCAAGGCGGACGGTAGTTTGACGATGGAATTTTTTTCATCGATCCGGGCACCGCAGCTGCCGTAAAGTTCCCGGGCTTGCTGATCCGCTACAAAAACCCCGGTCCTCTCTAAAACCTGCAGCGTTGCCAGATGGATATCTTGGTAGTCGTTTACGGTGAGTAAATTAAGTCCACTGACAACCTGTTGTTTTTGAGCGTTGAAGAAATCAGACATATGAAGCTCCTCCGTATTAAAATGAAGGTTATCCGCAGCAGAGCTGACGGGGTATCAAAAACATAGGGGTCAAGTCTTCATTCTTCACAGATTTATTAGCTTTTCCAACCTTTCAATCTTTTTTTTTAGCTTCTTATCTTTTTCTATCTTATGAGCTACACGCCTGCATGCTTGTGATACGCCTGATTCCCCGATGCCGAAATGAAAACCGATTTCCTTTAATTTATTGCCGGTGTATCTCTGGCAAAGATACATTTTTACATTTCTTGATAAAACCTTGTCTTTGGGGAAAACCAATTCTACCTCTTTAAATATGTCCTGCATGGATGTTTTTTTAACTAATTCTTTTAGCGCCGGCAGTTCCTTGTCCGGCTTTTTTGTAGATAAAAAATTATCTTTAATAAATTCGATGAAATCGGCGCTACCCAGCAAGGTCGAGCTTACCACTTCGTCCAGTGGACTGTTATACTCCTGGTCAGCAAGAGCGTTTACAAAGCCTTGGTACCTTTTTTGGGCGCTCAATACCTTTTTGCCAAAATAGCCAAGGATAAAATCTCGGTATAGCCATTTAGCTGATCTTTGCTTGCCGATATAAAATTTATAGCTCGACCAGGCATAATCCTCCGGTGTTTCAACCATTTTCGCTCTGACCGGGTTAAGATGTATGTAACGTGAAAGCGCTTTCGCATATTCATCCATGTCAACCAGGATCGCCTTATACCTTCCTTGAAACAAATGTCCGGATCTGTCTCGTTTGACATTAAAATAGGTCGTATACGCTCCGTTGATATGCCGCATAATTTGAGATAGATTACCCGAAGGCGTCTCAAGCAGCAGGTGATAATGGGTATCCATCAGACAGTATGTGTGAATGCGAGCACCATATCGTTGCGTTGCGGACTCGAGATATTCAAGGAATTTTTCCCGATCCCGTTTGCTTATGAATACAGCTTTGCGCTCATTTCCACGTGAAGTTACATGATAAAAGGCACCAGGGTACATTATTCTCAAAGGGCGAGCCATGTTAGATCCTTTATTAAAGTCTGACCTTCTCACCTACTGAAGATGGGTAGGACCCTTATAGCTTATCGACCAATATATGTCAAGAATGAAGACTTGACCCCTATGGTTTTCGCAAATCGACCTTGTATTGTAAACTTGGCGCAAAAAATTAATATTGACAACAAAACCCGCTTTAGTTAATCGAATGATTATCGTTTGCATAAATGGGCGCTTCAATATGTTGGGCTGCAGCTGAAACCATTACACAATCCACCATTTTCCTTTGATATGCACCGAAAAAGCAATGTCCTATCTATGTAATAAACGAATTTTAATAACGCTCTTTTATCTTTATTAGAAAGGGGGAGGTGCGACTGAATCCTGCCACACGAAACAGCACTCAAATTCAAAAACTTTCTGTTTTCCTCTTCATCTTTGTCATTCTGCTCCTGCCGGCTGTGGTTATCGTGAGCGCATCTTTAGTTGCAGCAACCCTGGTCCGGGACGCAGACGATCAGAAGATGAGTGCTTATTTCCGACAGACTGCCGGCGACATAAAATCTGAAAAGGAATTGGCTCAAGGAAAGTTTCTGGTGGCCGACCGCCGGCTCATCGGTTCGAATTTTCGTGAAACAGTGGTGCTTCTCATCCGTTATGGGCCGGAGGGCGCCATGGGATTGGTGATTAATCGACCGGTACAGCTAAAACTTTCCACTGTACTTCCGGATATAAAAGAACTGGACCGGAGAAAAGAAACCCTGTACCTCGGGGGACCTGTTGAATCAACCAGGATCCTGCTTCTCGTAAGATCGGCGAACCCACCAGAAGCGTCCATGCCGGTGTTTGGCGATGTCTACCTCAGCTCAAGCCAAAAAGTGCTCCAACGCCTGATAAAAAAGCCCCTCAAAGAAGAGAGGTTCAGAATCTACGCCGGCTATGCCGGCTGGGCACCCAAACAGCTTGAATCTGAATGTGACAGAGGACACTGGCATGTTTTGAATGCCGATACTGAAACGCTGTTCGACAAGAAATCCTCTGAAATCTGGCAGGAGCTGATTCAGCGGGTCTCGGTAAAATGGGTTCGTACCATTCATTCCGGGAAATTGCTGGAACAAAGCTACCTCCGTAATCCGGTACGTCGGAAGATCATCAAAAGAAACTGGGATCGGACCAAGGTAGAATACCAGCAACTAAATCTTGAGCTTAAAAACGAGACCGCCCTCCTGAGGCGGATAAACTTATTCGGCATTAATTACCAAGCGTTCACCGTGGTCCGACCCCAGTTCATAGTTCGATAAATCGCTAAGATACCTAAGAGCTTTGAATTTTACGCACAGTTTATAGCCAGATTTTGAGGTGGGATTAAAATAGAAGGTACAGGCCGGAAAAAAAGATTGCTCGTTTCGTACATCTTTTGAGTATCTTTACGTTTAACCTATTGCTTAAATTACAGATTTATAGCATCATCAACAGCCTGAGAACCGGGAAAGATGATATCATAAATTTTTATTACGATTGATAATTTCAACTTTGTTGGAGACATAAAATATTGAATGTGCCTCACTATTGCAGATATTAGTATAGAATCGAGCAGCAAGTTTACTCTTATTTTATATCTGTTAGCCTTGAAACGATACCCCTCGAGGCAGCCATTAATATAAGCCTCACTGGATGATCGCTACTCAGGTTTGGATGGCTCTCCTTCCGGCTGTATATCCATATTAAGCCATAGTAAGAAAAGCTTATAGCCAAGTGAAAAAATGATCGCGCCAACGAAGAGACCGATGATGCCAGATGTCATAAACCCGCCTATTGCTCCAATGAAGATGACAAGCATGGGAACGTCGACTCCACGACCCATCAAGAGGGGTTTAAGAAAGGCGTCAGATATACCGACAAGGATGCTCCAGATCGCAAACACAACTGCGATGACCGTACTGCTGGTGGAGAAAACGTAGACAATAATCGGGCCCAGAACCAAAATAGTGGGAAGCTGAACCACTGCAAGAATCAGCACCAACAGAGCCCAAAGCCCCGCGCCAGGCACGCCGACTAAAAGAAAACCAAAGCTTGCCAGGAGCGTCTGGATTAGTGCGACACCCAGAATACCCAGGGTAACACTTCGCACAGTCGCCACTGCGAGTTCGACGAACTTAGCCCCCCGTTCACTTGTCAGCCGCGTAGCAATTGCCCGTGCAGCCTGACCGCCACCGGCATCATTTGCTAGCAGAACACCGGCGATAATGATCGAAACCACGAACTTTAGGATCCCGACCCCGGCACCCGCAGCGGCGGACAACAGCGGGATACCAAACTTTTTGAGCTGCGGGGTGATCTTGCTCAGGGCAGCTCCGAGATTGTTCGAGGCCAGGCTCCAGAACTTGTATAAAGGTTCGCCGATGACCGGCCAGGATCTTACGCTCTCCGATGGCGGCGGTACACTTAACGTCCCGGCGTCGAGCTGTGCCGAATACTCCTGTGCAGTGTTGATGAGAGATTCGGAAAGCATATAGGCCGGAACGAGCAGGACGATCAGTGCAAAAAGTGTAATCAGGGTTACCGCCAGCCGGCCACGTCCACCCAGGGCGGACTTCAGCCGGTTGTAGCCGGGATGGATTGCAACGGCAATGATGATGCCCCAGACGATAATCTGAATGAACGGCTGA
>CAMYLH010000138.1 GCA_947259065.1 uncultured Desulfobacterales bacterium | reverse complement strand
ATGAATGGTTTTCATGATCAGCTTTAAGCGATCGTCGACTTCTTCCCGGGTCCAGGCCAGACGCATGCTGTTTTGAGTCATCTCCAAGCCGGAAACGGAAACACCACCGGCATTGGCCGCTTTACCGGGTCCATAAAGAAGTTTGTGATCCTTAAACATATCAATACCGTCAGGCATCGTCGGCATGTTGGCGCCCTCGCTTACCAGTATGACACCGTTATCGATCAAATTTTGGGCGTCCTTGGCGTTAATTTCATTCTGAGTAGCACTGGGAAAAGCACATTCGGCCTTGTGGTTCCAGAGGGGATTGTGGTCTAGCGTCGGATCTACCGGGGCATGAATCGCAGAGGAATACTTGTCGGCATATTCAGAGACACGCCCCCGACGCACGTTTTTAAGTACTTTTATATATTCGAGCTTTTCACTGTCGATACCACTTTCATCAAAAATATACCCCGAAGAGTCAGATATCGTCACCACTTTGGCACCTAATTCAATAAGCTTTTCCATGGTGAACTGCGCCACGTTACCGGATCCTGAAACCAAACATGTTTTACCTTCCAGGGTTTCGTTGCGAGTTGACAGCATTTCGGCGGCAAAATAGACCGATCCATAGCCGGTTGCTTCCGGGCGAATCAGGCTGCCGCCCCAGTTCAATCCTTTTCCGGTCAAAACGCCGGTAAATTCATTGCGAAGCTTTTTATACATGCCGAAAAGATACCCGATTTCCCTGGCCCCGACACCGATATCTCCAGCCGGCACGTCCGTGTTCGGACCGATATGCCGAAACAGTTCACTCATGAAGCTCTGACAAAACCGCATCACTTCGTTGTCGGATTTGCCCTTGGGATCAAAGTCGGAACCGCCTTTACCGCCGCCCATAGGCAAGGTGGTCAATGCATTTTTAAAGACCTGCTCAAAAGCCAAAAATTTGAGAATACCCAAATTCACCGACGGATGGAACCGCAGCCCGCCCTTGTAAGGCCCCAGCGCGCTGTTCATTTCGATTCGAAAACCCCGGTTCACCTGAACATTTCCCTGATCGTCAGCCCATGGAACCCGGAACATGATGACCCGTTCCGGCTCAACCAGCCTTTGCGGGATCTTGGCCTGGCGATAAATCGGGTTTTGATCCAAAACCGGCTTGACAGATTCCATAACTTCACTGACCGCCTGATGAAATTCCCTTTCCTGCGGATCTCTGGCCGTTATAATTTCCAAGATATCAGGCATGTTACCTCCTTATTTAAATAGGTTGAAATTGAAGATTGAAGATTTATGGAATTTTATCTTTTTATAAACAGGTTTTCGTTTAATATTCAATAACCAATCGTTAATTGATTAGGATGCTCAATATCAACTTCAGTCTACAGACACAAGCAGAATCGTTCCTATTCCGCATTTAAAAGGTTAAAGCCGGCAAAACATGCAAAAATAAAATTTGCGGTCCATGCCGCAATTATCGGGGGAAGTATACCGCCATATCCGAGTGACAAACAAAAACTCTGACTGATCCAATACAGAAAAACCACGGTGATTCCATAGATAATCGTTACCGAAAGACCTTGACTGGAGTTTTTTCTGAGCGTTATGCCGATAGCGATGATACAGAGGATGAGACAGGCAAAAGGCAGGGCAAACTTGCCGTGAAAATCGACCCGGTAGGGTGTCGCATCGTAACCTTCGGCTTCAACATCCTGCACGTACTGATAAAGCTCCTGAAAATTCATTTCTTCCGACTTTTTAGCAACCCGTTGGAGATCTTCCGGCAGAAAATCGATATCTTCAACCTTTTCGTCTTGAAATTCCACATCATAGGACCCGGTATTTGGGTTCAACACCTGTTCCATCGTATTATAAAACACCCACTGGCCCTGTATGAATTTACCTTTGGCGGCATCAACCCGCCGTGTCAGTCTGAACTGCTGATCAAAATAATTGAGAGTAATACCCGATATGGTTTGATCCTTGGGATTGAAGTAAGAAATATGCGATATGGAATGGCGCCCTTTGAACCAGATATTCTTCTGGGTGGAGGTTAGGGTATAATTTTTTACATCCCTGCGCCAAATCTCATTGGCCTTGCTGATGGTGATCGGCACCAGAATTTCTGATAAAAAAAATAGGCTGACCGATATTAGAAGCCCCAGAAATAAAATAGGTCTTAAGAAATGGTAACCACTCATACCGCCGCTTTTAAGGGCGATGATCTCATTGTTTTTATTCATCATACCAAAAGTAATAAGAACAGCCAGCAAGATGCCCACCGGTGTGATCTGAGCGGTGATCAGCGGCAATTTAAGCTGAAAAAAAATGAGGATCTGGGAAACCGGAAGGCCGGCATTAATAAATTTGTCGACATTTTCAAAAAAATCAACAGATAGATAAATGCCGATGGAAGCCATCAGAACGATGGCGAAGTGTTTAATAATTTCTTTCGTTACGTAGCGGTCAATGGTGGACATGTTTGAAATGACGCAGTCTGGAAATAAGTTGCACAATGCGCTGCAAAAGACGTTCAATTCGTAACGACTTGTCTTTGGTGGTTTGAAAGAGGAAATACAGGCCGATGCCCGCCATGGTCAAATTCGGCAGCCACATCCCAATGACCGGGGGATAGATGCCTTTTTTGCCCAGGGTATAGCCGACGGTGAGCAGCAGGTAATAAAGCAAAAAGAAAAAAAGACACAGGATTAATCCGGAAGACCGTTTGCCTGATGTTGATTGAACGCCCAGCGGAAATGCAAGAAGGCCCAGGGCCAGACAGGCAGCGGGAATTGAAAAACGTCGCTGTATGACGATCTGGGCTTTATAATAATTCCCATCTTTGATGGTGGACTCATTGACAACCTGCTGCAATTCAGCAATGCTCATTTCCTCCCGGTTTTTCTTTCTCTCTTCGGCCTTTTCGATTTCCTTTTTCAAATCGAGACTCAGTTTATAGGTGTCAAAGCGAATCGAATTTGCCGAAAGTTCTTTGAGATTGGTTTGATGAATGGTTCCATTGGACAGCACCATATGGAAGATAAATTTTCCGGGTTCGCTAAATAGACGGCCCTCCGGAGCAATTACGGTGGAGACGATGTTCCGCTGTCGTTTGTCCTCAATAAAAATATTAATTAACTTTTTTTGATTGATATCGATTTTATTAACATACAGCATGACGTTTTTAAACGCATCATTGAAAGTTCTCTCCTTCAAGCCGATATCGACATTGGAAGCCGCCATTTCAACAACCATATCTTCGAGGGTGGCTTTTGCCTTCGGCACCCCGTATAGGGTCATAAACAGGGTGATGAAAAATCCTGCAAAACTAAAAATCAAAACGGGGGGAAGTAAACCATAAACACTCATCCCGCAGGACTTCAACGCAACGATTTCATTGTCGGCCGACAACCGTAAAAAAGTCAATACCACCGCCAGCATGACCGACATGGGGATGACGAACATCAAAAACCAGGGCATGGTAAAAAAGATAAGCTTTAAGACCGAGAATATACTGAGGCTGTAATTGACGATCCAGTTGGTAATCTTAATTAACTCCGCCATCAGAAACAAAAAAGTGAATACGATTAAATTAATACTGAAGGGAGCCAGCATCTCCTTTAAAATATAGCGATTGACGATGGAATTCAACTTCATGAGGTTTTATATAGCATGTTTTATCCTATCTTTCAAAATAGTCGCGGATCCGGCAGCTTTTCGGGTTTTCATACGGATGTGGATTTTTAGCTTGAAAAAATACCAAATGAATCCTAAAATATTCAATTTTCAATAACCAATTCTCCGCCTCTCTCCGAGCAGTAGGCTCTACGAGCCGGAAGCCGGCGGATCCAGATTAGGTATTCAGCCATGCAATACGTCGAGCCGCCGCCAGATCCGAAACCCGATGGAAAAAAATCCAAAGATAAATTCACCACGGTCGTCGCCACCGCACGGGATGAACGCCGCATAGCCATCGAAAAAGCTCAAATTCGTGATGTTGAAGAAATTATTGAATTGGTCAACGGCTTTGCCGCCATGAATTTAATGCTGCCCAGAGGCCCCCAGTACGTGTATGAAAATATCAGGGATTTTGTAATCGCCAGCGACAAAAACGTTCCGGTCTACAGTTTAACGGAAACCAGGGAAGTCTTGCACATGATTGTGGCCTGCGGCAGCCTGCATGTACTGTGGGATGATATCGGGGAGATCAGAGCGCTGGCAATAAATCCGGCCTACCAGCATTTAGGCTTGGGCAGTAAGTTAGTCGAATTTATGAAGGAAGAGGCCATCCAGCTGGGATTAAAGCATCTATTCACCTTCACCTTGACGGAGGAGTTTTTCAAGGGTCTCGGATTCAAAAGGCAGGGCCGGGATGAACTGCCGCCCAAGGTTTGGGGCGAATGCAGTCGCTGCCCGAAATACTTCAAGTGCGACGAGATTGGAATGGTGCTGGACATATAATGGTTCCTAGAATGATCGATTCAGAGTTCCGGGTTTAGAAGTCATAATACCCTGACATTAAATATTTTTCAACACAATGCCCGGATTGACGCTGTCCACCCGTTGGCTGTATCAGCCTTGCCGCCCCTGTATTTTTGAAATCCTTTTAGGACTCACTGGTTCGTGCTCATCAACCGGGAACCCTGAACCTCTCAACCTAAATTTTATTCAACGCAATCAACGATAAAAATTCGTATACGATGTTGGCCGCCAAAAGGGCGGTGATTCCTGCAACATCATAGTCAGGCAAAACTTCGACCACATCAAATCCCACGAAATTCAGTCCCTTTAACCCCCGTATCAAATCGATGGCCTCCGCACTGGTAAAGCCGCCCACCTCCGGTGTTCCCGTTCCGGGGGCAAAAGCGGGATCGACGACATCGATGTCGAATGTGACAAAGACCTTGCTCAGCCCGATCCGGTCTTTGATGATTTCAATCAACCGCGACAGACCCAGATCGCGCACCGCCGACATCGTAACGATCTTGAAACCCAAAGAGGTTGACTCGTCGTAGGCATCTTTTGAATACACCGATCCGCGCATGCCGACTTGAATCGAATTTGCAGGCAGTAGGATATTTTCTTCCACCGCCCGGCGGAACATGGAACCGTGATAATAGGGCCGACCGAAATACTGATCATTGGTATCGGTGTGCGAATCAAAGTGAATCAGGGCTACCGGACCATGGGTTTTGGCAATCGCTCGCAGTTCCGGCAAGGTAATGGAATGGTCGCCTCCCATGATGACGGGAATCACCCCGGCTTCCACCAGGGGGCATAGCTCGGCTGCAATTATATCGTAGGTGTCCTCTATGTAACCGGGAACTACCGATACATCCCCGAAATCCAACCCGGCACAATGTTCGAATATCCCCACATCGAGAGCCAGGTTGTAAGGTCTCAGGGTCAGCGAAACCCTGCGGATGGCATCCGGCCCCATTCGTTGCCCGGTCCGGTAAGAGGTTGCGCCGTCCCAGGGAACGCCCACGACGGCAAAATCAATCCCCCGGTAGGCCCGTAAATGGGGCAAACGCATAAACGTTTTGATCCCGGCAAACTTGGGCTGCTGCTGGGGTGTTATCGGCTTGTATTCGGTCATCTCCTGGATCCTTTCAACTTACAATAATCAATATGGATAATTTAAATATCTCAATTTTGGCAGCCTTTTAGTTGAAAAATTGGCCCACAAGCTGATTTTGGCCTCAAAATGGGTCGGCTAAGGCCGAAAATGGTCTGAATATATTGCACTTTTTTCATAATGTCAATTAGTTAGCACGGACCGGCCCCAAATCTCAAATCCTCGCTCTAAGGGCTACCTGTTGCGCCAATCAAGCAGCACAAAGATCTATTGTAAAGAATTTTTATTTTCTGATTGTAAAAATCGTTTACAATTATTATTATAAGACATATCCGATTGGTTGATTGCCTCGGTAAATTAGGTGGAAACGGAATATTATTTTTCAATTCAACCTTTGATCGAATGACAATCTCTAAGTTAACCTATAAAATTTAATGGAGAATCTCATGGATGTCAGAAAAGTTTCGTCAAAATCCCAG
>CAMYLH010000137.1 GCA_947259065.1 uncultured Desulfobacterales bacterium | reverse complement strand
ATCACCACGAGCCGGGTGCCGGCAAGTTCGAACCCAATGTCGCAGAAGTTGGAGCCAGCCAGGATCTTGGGTTCCGGATATCGATAAATACCCTGTCTTTCTTTTACGATTCGGATAAAAGGCTCCTGGCCGTAAACCCGACGGTATGTTTGCCAGATATCCTTCTCAGTTGTACCTTCAGCGACAAAAAGATGGGCCGTCATGAGAATCCCCCGGACCATCTCAATGGAGGTGGCTGAGAAATGGACCGGATATCCCAACTCCTGCTCCATCTCGGCAATATGGCGGTGACCTGTCGGCTTGTAGGAACGCACACAACCGCTTCTTTCCGGGTGGTGGGAAGCCTCACTGGCGCTGTTGCCGCCTTCGGAAGAACCGCATTTGGCCTCCGCGATGACCGGCCGGGAGGTATCCACGACCCCTTGCTTGAATAAAGGCCACAGCGCCAGAATGGTGGCCGTTGCATTGCATCCGGCACCGCTGATATATCTGGCCTGTTTCATCTCCTCCCGGTGCAATTCGACATTTCCATAAACAAATTCAGCGAGTCTTTGCGGCTGTATATGGTCCAGACCATACCATTTTCTGTATGTGGCGGTATCTTTGATTCTAAAATCTGCCGAAAGATCGATTAATCTGTCAGCCAGGGAACTGAATTCTTCAAACCGCTGCATGCAGCGGGAATGGGGCAGGGCGGTAAACAGCAGATCCACTTTTTCAAGCTCCTGCAGACTGCAAAATTTCAGGGTTGTCCGCTTTCTAAGATTGGGATGCAGACGGGTGACAGGCTTGCCTGCAAATCGTTCCGAAGTGCATTGGTGAATCTCAACCTGCGGGTGCTGCAGCAGCAACCGCAGCAGTTCGCCTCCGCCATATCCGGATGCGCCGACAATACTTACCTTCATTTGCGCCCTACCTCCAGCACGTAATCCACGATCTTGCGCGGGATGTTGACCCCGGTGACATCGATGCTGTTTCTGAACTCCATGGTATAGTTGACCTCATTGATGGAGTAGCCCCGGTCTGTTTCAAAGACATCGGCCGCTACAACGCCGCCGCCGCAGGCTTTGGCAGCCTGCACTGAGATATCATAAAGTTCCTGGTTGATAGGACAGTTTGTGGTCGTGCCGCCCCGGGCCGTATTCGTTATCCAGTGATCTGCATGGCGGTAGATGGCGGCAATGCATTCATCGCCCACGACGAAGCTGCGGATGTCCTTGCCCTTTTTCTCCACATATTCCTGGATGTAAAATATGGAATGGTGATAGCTGCCCAGGATTTGTTTGTGCTCCAGAATGGCTTCGGCCGCATCCCGGTCATTTACTTTGGAGATCAGTCGTCCCCAGGATCCCGTGGTAGGCTTGATGACGCAGGGATATCCAAGCTGGTCCATGGCCTCCAGCGCCGACTCCGGGGTGTATGCCAGAAAACAACGGGGTGTTCGGATGCCTGCTTTGATCAAGGCCTGGGTGGTGAGAAACTTGCTTCCGCAGACTTCAGCCACTTCGGGGGCGTTTACGGTCGGAACCCTGTGGTCCTGGAAGATTTTAAGTGTGTGCAGTGCCCGGGAGTGGTTGATGCAGCGCTCTAACAGCACATCAATGTCAAAGTTGTTTCTGTGAAGATCGAAGAAATGCTGCCGGTCGTCTATCTTGACCAATTCAACCTCTTTGCGGTCCCTGAGTTCTGTCAAAAGCAACTTTTCCTCTTTTCTGATGATGGAATGCAAAAAACCGACCTTCATTTTATTCTCCGTTTAGAATCGTTTAGAAAGGATATCTCTTATCGAACAGAAATTCATTATTCAAGCAAAAAAAATTCCATCCCGCCCTCGCAAAACGGCGGCGGGATGGAAATAAGAAAATGGGTTGGTGGAAGCTTGTGGCCTCCTCCGCATTACTCGCCCCAGTCTTCCTCCTCCTGGGGTGCTTCCTGGAGACTGTCTTTGCCGGTCACTTCGAGTTCGGACCCACACTCATCGCAGGCAATGATTTCTCCATCTTCGGTATCGGCAGCCAGGGTAATATCGGCTCCGCACACGGGACATTCCGCCATATTTCACCTCCGTAAATTTATTCTGTCGTCTCAAGGTGCGTTTTAAAGCCGGCATAATAGGGCATTGTGGTCCTTTTGTCAAAAATAATGTGGGAAAAATAGTTATTCGTTAAAAATGCGCAGCATAAAATAATTAATCCGCTGAGACTTCGATTAGACTACAATCTGCATTGTTTAAGGAAAAATTTTCAAACCAGGGTTTATTATTTATCAGGGCGGATTAATTAGGTTTCTTTTCTGCGCTGTTCCTCGCTGCGGATTTCGCGCCGCAACAGTTTGCCCACTTTAGACTTTGGCAACATATCCCTGAATTCGATATAATGGGGAACCTTGTAGGAGACCAGGGTGCGGCGGCACCATTTGAGGAGCTCGTAGCCGGTGATACCCTTGATATCTTCTTTGAGCACGACATACGCTTTGATACGTTCGCCCACCTTTTCATCCGGCACGCCGACCGCGCAGGAAGCGATCACGGCCGGGTGTTCCTGCAGCACGGATTCGATTTCCGAGGCCGACACCCGGTAACCTTTGTGTTTGATGGTGTCCACCGTGCGGTCTACAAAGTAGAGGTTGCCGTCCTGATCCATGGACATGATATCGGCAGTGCGATACCATTTTTCACCGTCCAGCTCGACAAAGGATGAGGCGGTTTCCTCGGGCTTTTTTAAATAGCTGGCAACCATGTAAGTCGAAGAAACCAACAGCTCTCCGGGATCTCCCGGTGCAACCGGTTCCAAGTTGGCGGGGTTGACAATTTTTACTTTTTTGCTGTTGACGATGCGTCCGACACTCTTGGGCGGGTTTTCCTGATCAACCGGGCACATGGCTACACCACCGCAGGTTTCCGTGGCACCGTATCCCTGATAAATCGGAATGCCGAATTTTTCCTGCCAGCGGTTGCCCACCTCCACCGGCAGCACGTCGCCGCCGCTGAAACAGTATTTAAGTGAGCCCAGATCATACTGATCCAGGCGGTCATGTTCCAGCATCATGCGATAGAGGGCCGGGACCCCGATCATGGTTTTAGCCTCAAAACGCTGGATCGCATCGAAATTCGCATCCAGATTGATGCGGGGCTGAAGGATTAAGGTGCCGCCGGTTAAAAGGGTTGCCAGGCTGCAGGTTTGACCCAGAATGTGAAACAGGGGGGCATTGCCCATGACGATGTTTTCCTCCGCCTGAAACAGCGGCTCACTCATTCTGATCTGTTCGTCCGCGGAAACCAGAAAGAGATTGTGAGCAAACGGGACGCCTTTGGGAAACTTGGTGGTTCCGCCGGTATACAGGATTTCGGCGATAGCGTCGCCCTCCCTGGCGGGTGCCGGCTCCTGTTGGGCAACATTTCTTGTTCGTGACAGCAGATCTCTGAAGGTCGATGTCCGGTCATCGAGGGCAAATTTGCCCCTCGGAATGACATCGAATAAAAACCCGAAAGAACGTTTCCAAAACGGCAACAGATCGGCCACATTGGTCACGATGACTGTTTTCAGGCGGGTTTCCGACAACACACTGGTGACATAACCGAAATTGGTGTCCGCGCAGATAATGCTTTGCGCA
This sequence comes from uncultured Desulfobacterales bacterium, assembly GCA_947259065.1. Classification (GTDB taxonomy): domain Bacteria; phylum Desulfobacterota; class Desulfobacteria; order Desulfobacterales; family JAFDCJ01; genus JAFDCJ01. The sequence goes on along the minus strand of CAMYLH010000137.1, from coordinate 2,447 downwards.
TCACTGTCATTGGCAATGTATTGGAGATCATGGGGTGTATAGATAGGCGTGATCGGCACGGCCACTGCGCCCAGTTTTTGAATGCCCAGCCAGGATACGACCCACTGAATGCTGTTGGGGATATACATCATTATTTTTTGGCCGGGCTCGACGCCTAAATTGATTAATGAGGATGCAAATCTCTCGGCCAGGTCTTTCAAACGCCTATAGGAAAATCGATTGCCCAAATAAATAACGGCTGTGTGGTCGCTGCGCCGTCTGGCAGTGTCGGCAAAGGTTGAAAATATATTGTACTCATTAGAAGTTGTCATGGGTTCAAATCTCATATGCCGAAATAAGCGGATTTGATTTCTGGGTTGTTCATTAATTCTTCTCCGGTGCCTTTAAGGGCAAGCATTCCGTTTTCCATCACATATCCCCTATCGATTACCGGCAGCACCGGCCTTGCAAACTGCTCACTAAGAAGTACGGTAATACCGGAATTTTCTTTCAGATGTATGACGGCTTCCATAACAGCCTGTTGCATGATGGGACTCAGACCTAAAAGCGGTTCATCCAAAAGCAGCAGTTTCGGCCGGACAACCAGTGCCATGCCGATTGCCAGCATCTGCTGTTCGCCTCCGCTCATAAATCCGGCCTTGCGGGTTTTTAATTTGGACAACGCCGGAAACAGGTCAAACACATATTCGATAGAGTCCTTTATCTCGTTTCTTTTTCTAAGATAACCGGCTATTTTGAGATTTTCCAAAACATCGCTTTCTGGAAATACCGGATGCCGCTCTCTGCAAAGGACAATTCCTTTTTTAACCCGATCACTCGGTTTGATTGCGGTGATGTCTTCTCCGTTATATATGATTTTACCGTAGAGGTTGATCCGTTCACCGCCTCTGCGTGTTTCTTTGATCCGCATGTCGATGATCAAACCGGAGAGGGAATTCATGAGGGTGGTCTTCCCGGCACTGTTGGAACCGATCATACCGACCAGCTCCCCTTCACGAACTTCCAGGGATAAATCATTGATCGCCAGGGCGTTTTCGAAGAAAACCATTAGGTTTCGTACTTCCAGCATAAATTACTCCGTAATTTATCGTTTGCCGGTTGAGTCCGTTAGCCGGTTGGGTCCGTTAGCCTATTTGGCCGGTTAAGTCCGTTCGCCAGTTGAGGTAGATAGGCAGTCTGCCCATTGAGGCCCACGATCAGCAAATAAAATCTTCCGTTTATAATTTTATTGCCGGTTCACCGGCTCAACCGGCTCAACCGGCTCAACCGGCATAACCGGCACAACCGGTCAACCAGCTAAACCTCGCTGCCAAGATAAGCCTTCTTCACTACCTCGCTTTCCATGACGTCACCGGCATTACCTTCGGCGATTTTTTCGCCATAATTCAAAACCAGAACCCGATCGGCGATCCGAAAAAGCTCTTTGAGGCGGTGTTCGATCATTATGATAGTCTTGCCTTGCAGACGCAGTTTTTCGATGATGGGGACAATGCCGGCCACTTCAGCCAGGCTCAAACCTGAGAAAAGCTCATCCAGAATGAGCAGGTCCGGTTGCAGGGCAATGGCTTTGGCCAGCTCCAGTCGTTTGAGATAGCCCTGGGGCAGCACACTGGCACTTTTATACGCCACGAACGAATCGCGCTCAAATCCAACTTCTTCAAGCAGGTCGAGCGCGACCGCGTCCCGGTCACCATATTTACCGCCCACCCGTTGTTTGACTCTGGGTGAATACAGTGGAATGATCATGTTTTTATAGGCCGGCAGCTGGTAAAACGGTTTAACCATCTGGAACGTTCTGGCAATTCCCATCCGAACAACTTTATAAGGTGGCCAGGCGGTAATGTTATGTCCGCGATAATGAATTTCTCCCTCTGTGGGTTTGACGAATCCGGTAATCAGATTAACGGCTGTTGTTTTTCCAGAGCCATTGGGGCCGATCAATCCCAGCAACTCTCCTTCGGTCAGCTCAAAACTCAAATTGGTAATGGCCTGGACGCCCCCGAAGTTTTTATAGAGACCGGATGTTTTCAGCAATGGCGCAGTACTCATTATTCGACCTCCACCCATCTCTCGAACTGGTGATATTTGCTCTGAACGTAATGGAAGATGCCTTCGGGCAGCGCTACGATAAAGACAACCAGAAATAACCCGTAAAAGACAATGCGCAAACCGCCGATACCCCGCAGGATTTCCGATAAAGGCACCAGAATAAAGGCGCCTAGTGTAGCTCCTGCCAGGGTTCCGGGCCCGCCCACAACGGCAGCTGCAATGGGTAAGATGGAATAATCGAGGGCAAAAACCGGCATGCCGACAAACATGTATACATGGGTCATAAACGCACCACTGAACGCACCGATGCAGCTGGAAATGAACAGGGCCTGGGTTTTAAACCAGTAAATGTTAATCCCGGCATTCATCACCGAACGGTCATTGTCACTGATGCCTTT
>CAMYLH010000136.1 GCA_947259065.1 uncultured Desulfobacterales bacterium | reverse complement strand
CACCCAGATGCGTGACAAAATCGGTTCACCTGAGGATAAAAAGGTTTAAGAGATGAAATTCGAACATCTTATATGGATCATCATCTTTCTGGTTTTTGTGGTGTCGGTCATTATTAAAAAAGGGCGTGCCGCTTCAAAAACCAGCGAGAAAGGGATCACCAAAAGACCACCCGAGTGGAAAGAGAAGCTCAACAAGTTTATGTCGCAGGTTCAACAAATGGCCGGGGAAGGAAATACGCTTGAGGATCCGGGACCGATACGGAAAGAGATTTCGTCTGAAAGAATTGAGCAGGCTATCGAAAAACCGCCTTTGCCGAAAATAAAACCAGCCGTGGTGAAAGCTGATGCTGAAAGCTTAGATCCAGCCGTTTCCGGCAAAAAGATCCTGCCTAAAGATTTGGAGTTTGGGATACAGGATCTTAGAAAGGCTGTCATATGGTCGGAGATACTGGCGCCGCCGTTGGCTCTGAGGGACAAATAGCCTGCATTGTGCATCAAGACAAAATAGTTATCATTCATTGGTCTTGCCGTCATGGGAATAGCTCTCTGGATTACTGCGAGGGTCAAGCACCCCGACCATCGGTGAGGTTTTAGGCATGGGGATGAACGTGACCTGATCTTCAACCTTAACAGTCCGACAGGCCATTGGAAAAGAAGCCCGGACCAGACGGTGATACTCATTATTCACCTACCGCCCGTTTACAAGTCTAAGAGCAGCGGATATCGTGCGGATAAACTGGTTTTGCCAGGCTCAGAGCCGGGCATGTTTTTACAATATATTACTAAATAAATATACCCTAAAAAATAAAACGGCAGAGCCCTTTAAAAAGAACTCCACCGTTCAAATGAATTAGCTTGTAAAAGTGATTTGGCCGTGTAATAATTCGCTAGTTAACGGCCTCTTTTAAGGCCTTACCCGGGGTAAATTTAGGAGCATTAGATGCTTTAATATCGATTTCCGCTCCGGTCTGCGGATTACGTCCTTTTCTGGCCTTTCTTTCCACCACTTTGAAGGTACCAAAACCAACCAGGGCAACAGAGTCCCCAGCTTTCATTGCTTTGGTGATAGATGATAAAACACAATCCACCGCTTCCTGAGCCTCTTTTTTGGTGCTGACCACTTTGGCCACTTCGCTGATTAAATCGCCTTTATTCATTCTTTTCTCCTTTGATCAATAGTAATAAAAGGGCACCCCTCTCTATTCGAAGAATGCCCTTTTTACACGGAATCGAAAGCTAAATCACAGTGACATTTGCTGCAGCAGGACCTTTTTGTCCTTGCTCTATGTCAAAGGAAACTTGGTCGCCCTCATTGAGGGACTTAAAACCGCTTGAGTTGATTGCTGAATGATGAACAAACACATCCGGTCCATCTTCTTGCTCAATGAATCCAAAACCTTTGCCGTCATTAAACCATTTAACAGTTCCATTCGTCATGATAACATTCTCCTTTCATAAAATTTTCAATGTTGCAAACTGGAGGATGCCACTATGAAAATGGATTGTTCCTACAGAAAGTAACCGTCCCGAATTTATAATGCGGGACTTAATTGATTGAGCGCAACATAATCCTTCTTTACGCCAATAGCAAGCGAATTATGGATCTTTTTAGATGGAATACTCAGATTGGGTTATTTCTGTAATCTAAAGGGATAATCCTTATTGAAAAATTGCTTTGGACTTGATATCGAAAGGCTGAATGTAACATCCATCTAATAAGATAGAAAGTGGTCAACAAGGTTTTATCATGCAGGAGTCTGTGCAAACAATTATTGAAACGGTGCGCAACTATAAAGGGTTGCTACGCAAAAGCCCTATAAAGGCGATTTATGAAAAGCTGGGGATAACCGCCCAATACGGCAATCCGCTGCCCAATTACGGGGAAGACGCAGCCATCATCCCGTGGCAGGATGGTTATTTGCTTCTGGCCGCCGACGGAATGATGACGCAGCTTCTGGTGAATGAGCCCTATGCGGCAGGGAAGGCATCCGTGATGGTAACGGTGAATGATATTTACGCCATGGGGGGCAAGCCCATCGGCATGGTCAATGTCATGGCCAGCGGCGATGACGAACAGCGGGCCAAAATCGTTGACGGTATCGCCAAAGGGTGCCGCAAACTGAAGGTACCCATGCTGGGTGGGCATGTCCATCCGGATGCCGCCGTCGACCACCCTGCTCTGAGTGTAGCAATTTTAGGGTACGCCCAAAATCTCTTGCGCAGTCATTTGGCCCGATCGGGCGATGATCTCGTTTTGGCCGTGGACCTAACCGGGAAGGCCGGTTGCCATACCGTTCAAAGCTGGGATGCCAATTCAGGCAAAACCGCCGAAGAGCTTCTTTTCCGCTTAGCGGCCCTGCCGATGATCGCAGATCGCAAGTTTTGTCAAGCCGCCAAGGATGTCTCCAATGCCGGGATATTGGGCACGACTTCCATACTGCTGGAAAATTCGGCTAAAGGAGGCTTGATTGATTTGGCCAGCATACCCCGTCCGGATGGCGTGGCGTTAAAAGACTGGCTGTTGAGCTTTCAAAGTTTTGGTTTTATTCTGTCGGTAAACCCGCAGTATACACCGGCGGTTATCGATGTCTTTGCGGAGCGCGATGTTACCGCGGCGGTCATCGGCAAAGTTGTTGAGGAACCTGTGGTGCGCGTAAAAACCGACACTGAATCCGGAGTGCTGTTTGATTTTAATCGTGAAATGATCACCGGCATTGTTTGCCCGTGCACCGTCTAAGCCCCTTAGTTGCAACGTTAGGGTAAACCCCAAGGTTAAAGGAGACGTCAGCATGAAGATAACAGCCAACGGTATTCAAATCAATTATGAGCTTTCCGGCCGGGATGATGCCGCGGTAGTGATGCTCAGTCATTCCCTGGCGAGCAGTCTGGTGATGTGGCATCCTCAGCTGGATGTGCTTGAATCTGAATTTAAAGTATTGCGTTTCGATACCCGCGGTCATGGCGAGAGTGATGCTCCGGAGGGGAAGTATACCCTGAAACTACTAGCGCAAGATGCCGTCGCTCTCTTGGATGCTTTAAAGATCGAAGCGGTCCACTTCGTGGGGCTATCTATGGGTGGCATGATCGCACAGAATCTCGCCTTGGATCACGGGGAGCGGCTGAAAAGTCTTGCCTTGTGCGATACGTCAGCCAGCATGCCCGATGAAGTTCAGCCCATATGGCAACAACGCATTGACGCCGCCAGGGAAAAAGGCCTGCAGGATCAGGTCGATGAAACCCTGGAGCGCTGGTTTACGCCGGAATATCTATCACAGAATTCCCCCCAGGTGGAAATGATTCGCCGGCAAATTCTGGCAACCCCGGTATCCGGCTATATCGGCTGCAGCGAAGCCATCCGCTACCTTGACAACCTGAAGCGACTTTGCGAGATCAACATTCCCACGATAATCATCGTCGGAGAGGAGGATCCCGGAACGCCGGTGGCCGCTTCCGAGGCCATGCATGAGTGTATTTCCGGTTCTAAACTGGTGGTGCTGCCCGCCGCCAGGCATTTGTCCAATATCGAACAGTCCGGGGCCTTTAACCAGGCGTTGATGGATTTTTTACTGAAAGAAAGGGTGACCGCATGAAAAAGCAGCATTGAAATCCTCAAAACGATGCGAGATCCCAACTTGTTGAAAACAAAGTAAAGGGAATCGCCAATGCTTGAATTTAAATTTTCCAACGTTGCGCGGGAAATCGAAGTTTACGGATATGATGCGGTGGTAAAAAGCCACTGCCGAATGTGTCATGGCGGCTGCGGGGTGCTGGTCTATACTAAAAACGGTAAAGTCGCCAAAATCGCCGGCGATCCGGACTGTCCCATCAACCATGGTACGCTTTGCAGCAAAGGGCTTGCCTCCGCTCAACTGGCCTATCACCCGGACCGCTTGACCTATCCGGTCCGAAGAATCGGGCCAAAGGGCAGCGGCCAGTGGGAGCGAATTTCCTGGGATGAGGCCCTGAATGCCATCGCCGAACGGATTTTGGATTATAAAGACCGATTCGGTGCAGAATCCATTGTGATGGGATACGGCACCGGTCGGGAAAACGAAGCGGTGATTTACCGCTTTGCCAACCTGCTGGGAACTCCCAATGTGCTGACGGCCGGGCATTTTTGCTACGGCCCCCGAATTGCGACCAGTATCATCACCTGCGGAACAAACCCCATAGTCGATTACGAAAATCATCCTAAATGTATTATGGTGTGGGGCAACAATCTGGTGATCAGCAACCCGGATTGCTACAAAGGAGAGCCTTTTTCCACCAGCCTGAACGCCGGAGCCAAGCTGATTGCGGTTGACCCTCGTCTCACTCGAATAGCGGCCCGGGCCGACGTCTGGCTGCAGCTTAGGCCCGGCACCGATACGGCCCTGGCGTTGGGTATGCTCAATGTGATCGTGAATGAAGAACTTTATGACAAGGAATTTGTAGCGAAGCATGTATACGGCTGGGAGCCGTTTGTAAAACGGGTCAATGAATATCCGGTGGATAAAGTGGCGGAAATCACCTGGGTACCGCAGGATAAAATCAGGCAGGCCGCGCGGTTGTTTGCAACCACCAAACCGGCCGCCATCCAGTGGGGTGTGGCCATCGAGCAGCAGGTGACCTGCGCGGACAACAATCGGGCACTGATGGCCCTGATGGGGATAACAGGAAACATCGATGTGCCCGGCGGACAGGTCCTGTTTAGTACCGCTAAAATCAGAAATGTGGGACAGTTCGGTGCTCATAAATTGCTGCCATATGAACAGGCAAAGAAACGTTTGGGCGGGGAGCGTTTTCGGCTGGCCGGAAATTTTGCCATCATCAATCCCAAATGTGTCTGGGATGCAATTTTAGAGAAAAAACCCTATGCGGTAAAAATGCTGTTTTTCATCAGTTCAAATCCGGTCTTAACCCGTGCCAATGCCAGGGAAGTCTATCGCGCCCTCGAAAAGGTGGATTTTATGGCGGTTGCCGATTTCTTCCTGACACCGACGGCCGAGCTTGCAGATATCGTGTTGCCTGCCGCAACCTGGCTTGAGATGGATTACATCGGAGATTTCTGGAAACGACATGGCTACCTTTTGCCGCGGCGAAAGGTAGTACAGATCGGTGAATGCCGCTCCGATCATGAGATGCTCAATGACCTTGGTCACAGGGTAGGGCAGTCCGAGCACTGGTGGGATGATTTCGAGGGCGGTCTCGATTATATTTTAGAGCCCTCGGGGATCAAATGGCAGGACTTTAAGAAGATGAATTACATCCGCGGGCAAGTCAGGTACCGCAAGTATCAGGAAAGAGGATTTTCGACCCCGACCAAGAAATTTGAGCTTTACTCAACCTTGCTTGAAAATTGGGGATATGATCCTTTACCCAAATTCCGCGAACCTCCCGAAAGCCCGGTCAGCATGCCGGAACGGCACAAACAATATCCTTATATTTTGATTACCGGTGCCCGTTCTCCGGGCTTTTTCCACACCGAAAACCGTCAGCTACCCTGGCTGAGGGAACTTCACAAAGATCCAGTGGTGGAGATCCATCCCGATACGGCAGAAAAGGAAGGAATCAAAGAAGGTCAATGGGTCATGATCGAGTCTGTCCGGGGAAAGGTCCGTCAGCGCGCTAAAATCTATGCCGGCATCCACCCAAACGTTGTGAGTGCCCAGCATGCCTGGTGGTTTCCGGAAAAAAAGGATCCCGCACATGGTTGGGATGAATCCAATATCAATATTTTAACCGATAATGCCTATGATACCTGTGACCCGGCGATGGGGGCCACCAGCGTTCGAACGCTATTGTGTAAGATTTATCCGGAGCGAAATCGCCAAACCAAAGTTTGAGAAGAAACACATTTGAGTTTTGTCATTGGTACCTAATTTTAGAACTCGTTTAATAGTTTACTGGTTGAATAGTTGATTAGGTAAATTATAGTCATAATTTCAGAATGTTACGATTGTTTAAAAATGAAGTGTCCAATTATTTTGCAAATATGGGATAAATATATATTTACAACCACTTAACCAATCAACTAATCAACCAATCAACAATATCTGAAATCCTGGTGAATGAATGAAGAACACCATGTAAAACCTGTGAAGTGGCCTGCAAACAGGAAAACCGGGCAGCGGACGGCGTCCAATTAATTTTCGTTCAGGAAAATGGCCCCAAACTCGTTGACGGTAATCTGGATTTTTCCTTTTATGTCAACCTATGCCGGCACTGCGATGATCCGCCCTGCGCCGAGGCCTGCCCGGAGGATGCCATCAGCAAAAGAGAAGACGGCATTGTTGTCATGGATTACGATTTGTGTACCGGATGTCAGGTCTGCATCGACGCTTGCCCATACCATGCCATTGCCTATGACGAGTATAAAACCGTCGCCCAAAAGTGTAATCTCTGCCATCACCGGGTGGATCAGGGGCTTATCCCCGCCTGTGCCGACAATATCTGCCCGGCCCATTGCATCTATTTTGGATCTTCAGAAACTAAACCTCTCCCGCCGGATCCACGTGAACAATGATTCTGTCGAGCTCATCCATCTCCCCTGCAAGACAACGTTCCACTGTTTTGGCAATACGATGTCCTTCAACAACCGTTAATTGGCCATCGACGACAATGTGAATTTCCGCCTGGTAAAACCCACCTGAAATTCGAACTCTGAGATCATGAGCATCCATCACACCTTCTACCCTCCGTGAAAGTTGCAGAAGCTTTTCTATTATTTCCGGCGGTGGGGCCGTGTCGGTAAATTCACGCAGCGTTTTCCTTAGAATATCAAAACCTACTTTGATGATAAAGAAAGATACTATCAAGGCAGCTAAAGCGTCCAGAATGTGCCAGGAAGGGTTGATCAGCGTCCCCGCAACACCCAGCAGAACAGCCACTGAGGAAAGGGCGTCCGAACGGTGATGCCATGCATTGGCCACAATCAGCTGGCTTTTTATGCGACGCCCGATTAAAACCGTATACCGATACAGGGCTTCTTTCAAAGCGATAGATGCGCCGGCCCCGATCAGGGCGATCCCCGTGGGATGATATTCGGTGTGCCGATGGATATTCAACGCTGCATCTATCCCCAGATACACTGCCGTTCCAATGAGAGCCAGCCCCACGATGGCGGATGCCAATGTCTCGATGCGGGCATGGCCGAAATGATGTTCTTTATCCGGGGGCTTACGTCCGATTTTAATACCGAGAAGAACCACAACGTCGGTAAAGAGGTCGGAAATTGAGTGGACCGCATCTGCTATCAAAGCCTGGCTGCCACCGAATATACCGGCAAAGAACTTAAGCAGGATCAAG
>CAMYLH010000135.1 GCA_947259065.1 uncultured Desulfobacterales bacterium | reverse complement strand
GGAGCGTGTCTTCATCTGGTTATAAATCCGTTTCACTTAATGGGGTATGACGGGTATGCTAGATTTTGATTAATATCGGGAGCAGCGTTCATCGGTTGTAACCTTTGAACCTTGAACCTCATACCAGGAACCGCGCAGGTTATAAATAGTTAGCTACCTAGCTGATAATGAAAAAATTATGCTTCGGATAAAGCTGACAGTCCCTGATTTACTTTCCCCAATAGAGACATCAACTCCAAACGTTCTTTTTCGGTCAAGTTTGCCATAATTTTTGCTATGCTACGGTAATAGTCCGGCAGCATTGCAGCCAAAACCTGACGGGCTTTGGATGTTAGACGAACACCAATTTTCCTGCGATCACGCTGATGAGCGAGGCGTTCAATCAGATCATCCCGTTCAAGCCTATCCAAGAGACCCGTTATGGTGGCCCGTCTCACACCGACTTTTTCTGCCAGAAATGATGGACTGACCTCATCATCCGGATTGCGATTCATAACAATAAGAGTCAGGAATCGTCCCTGAGATAAACCATGATTGCCAAGAACCGTTTCAAATGTCGTCAACAACTCACTGCCTGTGCGCAAAAGTTCGGCACACGTTCTGATGGCCGAAGGATTCATATTGGGGTAACGTCTGGAAAATTCATGCAGGCTCGTGTCTGTCGGGAGATCTTTCAGGTAAAACATGGTATATGCTCCTTTGCATATATTTAGTTTGGCAACGAATAATAAGGCAACTAATTTAATTTGTCAATCCTTATTTATTTAAAATTATTGAAATATTCAGCTACTGGGCACTGAGACACCAAGGCACAAAAATAGGAATTATGTCAGCTTTTATTTGTCTGTCCGCAAATGCGTTATTGCGGTATAGGATCATCATAGCAGCAATTTCGAATGTTGAATTTCCGTTTACATGAGAGGGAGATATATGATAATCGCATCTAAATTCTCACGTTAAGATAATACCTGAATTTTGCACCAGTCGGGGGAAACGATCACGGAATTTATAATTAACTAAAACGAAAGGATTTTTGAAAATGCGACGTAAACACTCCGAAGTAACGGATATAAAAGAAATTGAGCGTATTTTGTCTTTGACCAATATTGGTCGTTTAGCCACCAACGGGCCGGACGGTTATCCGTACGTCACGCCGCTGAATTTTGTAAGTCTGGAAGGAAACATCTATTTTCATTGCGCTCCCAAAGGCGAGAAACTGGACAATCTGAAGCGGGACGGCCGCGTTTGTTTTGAAGTCGATGTACCCCTCTCATACCTGGATATCGGACTGGATCCAAGCCGTCCGATCTGTAACCTGCACCAGTATTACCATTGCGTCATTATACGCGGCACGGCTTCTGTTGTAGAAGACGATGCCCTGAAAGTGGCGGCACTCAATGCCCTGATTTGCAAACATGAAAAAACCGAAAAATTTAATCCGGTCACCGACGATATGTCCGCCTATAAAGCCTGTGAAGTCATCAAGGTCAAGCCTGTTTCGGTCACGGCCAAGAGCGATTTGGGTCAAAATGTACCGGAAGAAAATAGAAGGGCGATTGCGCAATACTTATTCAAACGCAATCAACCCGGTGACCGGGAGGCCGTTGTTGCTATGGGATATGATTTCAAATAGGAACTCAGGAGGTGGATGTGTCGGCAAATTCGAACTTCATGATTAGACCCGCTATTGAAGAGGACGCACCCGTCATTATCTCTTTGATAAAGGAACTGGCTGAATATGAACATCTTTCCCACGAAGTTATCGCGTCGGTGAATGATATCCGCAAAACCCTCTTTGGTAAACGCCCTTTCGCAGAAACCCTGATCGGAGAATTTGAAGGGCTTCCGATCAGCTTCGCGCTGTTTTTCTTTAATTATTCTACGTTTCTTGGCAAACCTGGAATATATCTCGAAGATCTCTATGTACAGCCGGAGCATCGGGGCAAAGGCTTCGGCAGCAAGATGCTGGCTCATGTCGCCGCATTGGCCAAAGAGCGAAACTGCGGTCGCTTCGAATGGTCGGTTTTAAACTGGAACACACCGGCGATCCGTGCTTACGAAAAGCTTGATGCTACCCCCATGAAAGAATGGATTTTATATCGTTTAAGCGGTGAGGCGCTGGACAGGCTGGCGGCTAAAAGCGGGTAGCAGCATCTAAAATAATTCAAGTACCTTTACAAAGATTGGGCATTATGTAATATATTTCGCAGAGAAACGCCGGCTTGACACCAGCGTGCACCCTAACGCCGCAAAATAGAGGTGTATTTGCGTTAATTACCGATAATGCTAAAAGAACTTTCCATTCGCAATTTTGCCATCATCGACGATCTAAAAATCAATTTCTCCGCCGGCCTCACCATTTTAAGCGGGGAAACCGGTGCCGGCAAATCGATTATCCTCAATGCCGTCAACCTGCTGCTCGGAAGCAGGGCCTCAGCCGATCTTGTGCGCACCGGTGCCGAGACCGCCGAGCTGGAAGGACGGTTTCAAATTTTGCAAACCGGAACTATTGCCGAGTCCCTGTCCGCGCACGGCTACGATCCGGCTGAAGCGCTTTTGATCAGAAGAATTATCTCACGCTCCGACGGCAACAGGGTATATATTAACGGCCGACTGGCGACCATCGGTCTGCTAAATACCATCACCGAGAATCTGGCCAGTATCTCCGGCCAGCACGCCCACCAGGGTCTTCTGAAAGAAGAGCAGCACCTGCTGATACTTGATCGGTTCGGGGGATTGATGGCCTTGCGGCAGCAAACCCATGACAATTACCATCAGATTCTGCCGTTAGTTGAAAAGCTCAACCGGCTGAATACTCTTAGGCAACGCCAGGCCGAACACATCGAACTGCTTTCCTTTCAGAAAAAAGAGATCATGGCAGCCAATCCAATCCTGCAGGAAGACACCGAACTGGAAAATGAGCGATTGCGTCTGAGAAATGCGGAAACTCTCTATCAGACCGTTTACAGCAGCATTGAAGAACTTTACGGGGCGTCGGGATCTGTCATCGAACGAATCTTAGAAGTAAAGAAAAATCTCACAAATGCCGGCCGGATCGATTCGCAGCTGGCGGCCAAGGCTGATTCCCTGGGCACAGCTGTTTATCAAATCGAAGACCTCGCTGAAGAACTGCGCTCATATCTGAACCTGATAGAGATGGATGAAAAGAGGCTTGAAACTATTGAAGAACGGCTGGACACGCTCAACAAACTCAAACGTAAATACGGAGGTTCGATTGAAGCTGTTTCATTTCAATTAGAGACCATCGAGCAAGAGTTATCCAAGGTAGAGAACATCAGCGAACAAATTAAGGAAGTAGAGGATAAGCTTAAAAAATTACACGCCCAATTGAAGCGCAAGTCAATGCAGCTTTCGAAAAAAAGGAAAAAGGCGGCCGAGATTTTCGCTTTGAAGGTGGTCGAAGAATTAGACTCCCTCAATATGCCTCATACGGATTTTAAAGTGATCCTGCGTCCCATTGCAACCAAAGAAAAAACAAGTAGTTACCTGAAATCCGACCGTCATACCATCACTGAAACCGGTGTTGACCGTGCCACTTTTATGATCGCACCAAACCCGGGGGAGGAATTAAAACCTTTGGCCGGCATTGCTTCCGGCGGTGAGCTTTCCAGGGTGGTGCTGGCATTAAAGGCCATTTTGGCTGAGACCGGAGCGGTGGAAACCATCGTATTTGATGAGGTGGATGCCGGTATCGGAGGCGTTACTGCTGAAGTAGTGGGCCGCAAACTGTACGAACTGGCACGACATCACCAGATTATTTGCATTACTCACCTGCCCCAGATCGCAAAATTCGGAGAATGTCATTTCCGGATTACCAAGCATGTCAACACGGGCAGAACTCGAACTGCCATCCAGCCGCTAAGCAAAGAAGACCGGCACCGGGAGATTGCCAGAATGCTGGGCGGTGAGAAAATCACCCAGACGACCCTGGATCATGCCCGGGAGTTACTGGAGAAGTAAAAACAATGTTTAGCAAATCATCATCCAATAATATCAATATGTGATATGGAAAACAGATTGAAACGGGGGAGCAAAGAGAATGCCAAAGACACTGAGCCTTAAACTGCTATGGGTTCTGCTTTTTTCAATCGCAGTCGTATCTTTGATTACGGGATGTGTATCAACCGATCAGAAAGCGGCAGAATCCATCGTAATTGCACCTGATAAAAATATATTGCGTGTCGGAGTTACGCCAAATGCACCGCCACTCATTTTCAAACAGGCAAATAAAGTCGTCGGTCTGGAGGCTGATTTTGCAAGAGAATTTGCAAAATACTTAGGAAAATCTTTGCGATTCATTGAGCTTGAATGGGAAGATCAGATACCGGCCTTGCTGGAGAATAGAATTGATATCATCATGTCCGGTATGACGCGTACCCCCTTGAGAGAAGTAAGAATTGCATTCACCACCAGGTATTTGGAAAGCGGACAAATGGCTTTAATCCGCCGGGAAGATGTCGCTCGTTACAGTACAGGCTTTTTTGCGTTAACCACAAGTTCAGCCATAGGCGTTATTAAAGATACCACCGGCGAATATTTTGTTGAGACAAACTACAGCAGTGTTAAGAAAAAAATATATTCAACTCCGGACGCTGCCGCCAAGGCCGTGATCAAAAAGAAGATAGACATGTTCATTTATGACGCGCCCATGGTTCTCTACTTAGCCTCTGAAAATGAAATCAAAGGTCTGACGGCGCTGTTTACGCTTTTAACCGAAGAATATTTGGCCTGGGGTTTCAGAAAAGACAATAAGGATCTGTTAAACTCAGCAAATAACTTCCTGCGAACCATCAACGATGAAGGCAAATTAAATCAAATAATTCACTACTGGATACCTTTTGCCAAGTAAAAAAGCCATTAAAGTAAAGAATCCTGGCCCAGAGGACCAGGTTTTCAACGATGAAGGAAATTGTCGTTGCCGGTCTTTTGCACGATATCATTCAGTCGGCGTCTATTTGAGAGTTAAAGAACACCATGAGGCTGCATAAGAACAAACCTTTCTGGATATCAGGTTCCCTCGCCGGCCTGATTTTCATATTCCTTTTTATGGGTCGTCTGGACCTGTTCGAAAAACTCTCTAATCATCCCAAAACTCTGTCGATGTCTGCTGTTAATACGCCCCATGATAAAGAAACCTGGATGAACATTTTTCAGGGCAACCGCAAAATCGGGTTTTCACGCACCAGGTTGTCGTCGGAAAATGATGGGTACCGGCTGGAAGAAACCGTACACATGCGAATCAATACCATGGGCATGGGACAGGATGTCCATCTTAAAACCCGGGGCCGGCTCAAGGCTGATTTTAGCCTGGTTGATTTTGATTTTAAAATCAATTCCGGGCGTTTCAGTTTCAGCGTAAAGGGGTCCGTTTCCGATGATGTCCTGACCGTTCAAACCGCCGGCATCGCAACCGGACGCAAAATAAACATCAAGCTCAAAACGAAACCCTATCTTCTTGCCGCGATCACAACCGCCGTGGCAGCCGCCGAACTCAATCCCGGCGATAAATACACCTTTGATATTTTTGATCCGACCACCTTGGGACAGAATCCGGTAATCCTAGAAGTCATCGGCGTTGAAGACCTTCAAATCGCGGGAGAAAAAAAAACAGCCACCAAAGTAGCCTTGAATTTTAGGGGTTCAACCCAGATTGCCTGGATCGGTGAAAGCGGTGACGTGCTGCGGGAACAAGGCATTTTAGGCATCCGCCTCGAAAAAACCAGCCGGGATATTGCCCGTCAAGGACTCGCAATGCAATCCAGTGCAGATCTTACCCAAATCGCTTCGGTGGCATCCAATGTGGTGCTTGATGATTTGGACCGGCGTTCGGCTCTGGAGATTGAAATCAGCGGCATCCCGTTTGAAAGGGTCCAACTTGACGGCGGCCGTCAGACATTTATAAACAATGTCCTTACCGTCTCAAAAGAATCCATGGTGAATCTGGCGGCTGATATTGGCGAAAACAATTTACAGACCCTTGAAAAGATCTTTATAAAATCGACGCCGTTTATTCAGTCGGATCATCAAAAAATCCGCGCACTGGCAAAAAAGATCATCG
>CAMYLH010000134.1 GCA_947259065.1 uncultured Desulfobacterales bacterium | reverse complement strand
CTTCCAGACATCGCCGGCGCCCAGTGTCAGCAAGACATCCCCCGGTTTTAAATTTTCCTTCAAGTAAGCGATGGTATCTTCCTGGCTGCCTGAACAATAGACTTCTTTATGCCCGTGAGCTTTGATACCTTCGCATAATTTGCGGCCGGATACGCCTTCAATTTTCTGCTCTCCAGCGGCATAGATCGGCAATACCAGCAGAACATCGGATTGATAAAATGAGCGGCTGAAATCATCAAACAATGCCTGGGTCCGGGTGTAGCGATGAGGCTGAAACACGATGACTTTGCGGTTGTCCGGCCAGCACTCTTCGATGGCCTGGAGGGTGCTTTTAATTTCAGTCGGATGATGCCCGTAATCATCCACCACGGTAATGCCGTTTACCTCTCCTTTGATTTCCAGCCTGCGTTGAACCCCTTCAAGGGTTTTAAGGGCAGTCTCGATGGCATCCATAGGTATATCCAGCTCGACGCCGGCCGCAATGCTGGCCGTAGCATTGTAGACATTGTGAAGGCCCGGCAGGTTCAAGGTAAATCGGCCGAGTTGATGTCCGTGTCGGTAAACACTGAAGCAGCTGCGGCGTTTTTCAAATTCTACATCTCTTATCTGGAAATCAGCCTGGGAGTTCATACCATAGGTGGTATAGCGTTTTTTTATTTTTGGAATAAGATCCTGGATCGATTCATTGTCCAGACACAGGATTGCCAAACCGTAAAACGGTATCCGGTCGATAAAATCTAAAAAGACCGCCTTGATGGTTTCCAAATCCTGATAGTAATCCAGATGTTCCCGATCGATATTCGTCACCACCGCAATCGTCGGTGAGAATTTCAAAAAAGACCCATCACTCTCATCGGCTTCGGCAACGATGAAATCTCCTTCTCCCAGCACCGCATTGGACCCGATACTTTTCAGTTTACCGCCGATGACCACTGTCGGATCCAGGCCGCCTTGCGCCAATACCGAGGCAACCATCGATGTCGTGGTCGTTTTGCCATGAGCACCGGCAATGGCGACACTGTATTTTAACCGCATGAGCTCGGCCAGCATTTCCGCCCGCGGAATTATCTGGATTGGGATGCGTTCGGCGGCCAACACTTCAGGGTTGTCAGGGCCGACGGCTGACGAAATTACGACCACATCGGCGCCGCTAATCTGATCTTCGCTGTGTCCGGCAAAGATCATACCGCCCAAGTCCTCGAGGCGTTTGGTAATCTCGGAGGACTGAAGATCGGACCCGGATACCTTATAGCCCAGGTTGAGAAGCAATTCCGCAATGCCGCTCATTCCGATGCCGCCGATTCCTACGAAATGGATGTGATATTTTTTTTGATACATAAGTTCGAGTTACGGGTTGCGCGTTTCGGGTTCAAGGTTCAAGGTTCAGGGTTATGGGCAAAAAGGGCATAGCGCATAAATAAGAATGTGGAAGTCGGAATGCGGAATGCGGAAATCGGAAAAAGGCAAAGCCCACGGAGCCAGGTAACAAGCTTATTAAAAAATCAGTCTTTTTAAAGCTATGGGCTCTACCCCATGCCCTCTGCCTATTCTTTATCATTCCGAATTCCGCCTTCCCACTTCCTAATTCCAATTTCTGTCCTCTGTCCTCTGATTTCTGTCCTCTGTCATCTGACCTCTGTCCTCTGATCTCCGTCATCTGACCTCTGATCTCTGTCATCTGAGTTCTGTCTTCTGTCATCCGGCATCAGGCCGCCAGCAGCCGGTAGCAGTCATCCACGATATTCCTGGCTGCATCCAGCTTACCGAACTGCAATGCCTTGGCGGACATATTCTCCAGCTCAGCCGGATGGGCAGCATAATAGGCTATTTTTTCACTGAGAATTTTGCCGCTGAGGTTCTTTTCGGTGAGAATCTCAGCAGCGCCTACATCCGATAGGCTGCCGGCGTTCAGTACCTGGTGATTGTCGGCCGCAAACGGAAAGGGGATGAATATAGCCGCTTTGCCCAGGGCCGTTATTTCAGCAACCGTGGTCGCACCGGATCTGCAAATAATCAGATCGGCCCGGCTATACTGTCCGGCCATGTTATTGAAAAAAGCTTGAACCGTGCCGTCTACCTTGCTTCGCCGGTATGCTTCCCGGACAGGCTGCTCATCCGCCTGACCGGTCTGATGAACAAAATGCAACTGTTCTAAATCTCTGAGATGATCCAACGCCTCGATTACAGCCATGTTTATTCTGTGTGCGCCTTGACTGCCGCCGATGATCAGAACCGTAAAGGGCTTGGTGCCGGATTCATCGGTTTTTGGGTCTATTATCCGGGCGGCACTATCCAAAATATCCTGCCGCACCGGATTACCCGTCCAGTTAACCTTTTGGGGGTCCATATGTGAGCGGGTATTTTTAAAGGAAATATATATTCGGTTTGCAAACCTCGATAAAATCCTGTTGGTAATTCCCGGAAGTATATTTTGTTCATGGACGACGATAGGAATCCTCCGCAGCCAGGCCGCGAAAACCACGGGTCCGGCGGAATAGCTTCCGAGGCCGATGGTCAAATCCGGAGAAAATTTTTTTAGGATCCGATTTGCTTCCAAAATGCCTTTGGGTATTTTCAGGCCTGATCTGATTTGGTTCCACAACCCCAGACCCTTGATGCCGGCGGCTGTGATGGTTTGAAGCCGATAACCCGTTTTTGACAGCACCGATCTTTCCAGCGGGTTGCCGGTGCTGATAAAAATAATTCTGCTGGCGGCATTGCGGGCCTCAAATTCCTGCGCAATAGCAATTCCGGGAAACAGATGGCCACCGGTGCCGCCGCCGGCGATGACGATTTTGAGTGAACGGGACGGCGTTTGACATAAATCGCTTTCATTGTCAGTCCCGACACCGGGAACATCCGGCACAGCAGCCAAAAGCTGAAAGCTGAAAGCTGAAAACAGAATAGTTTTGATGTCGCTTTTCTGTGAGCTATTCGCTTGCATCTTTGGGCATTCTGCTTGTGCTGCAGGATTTTCGATCATTAAAATTACCGGTTATTTTCGTTTTTTTGGTGCCGCATTGAGCGATGCACTTATATTCATTAAGATCCCGATAGATGCCATATTCAGCAACAACGAGGTTCCGCCGTAACTTAAAAAGGGCAGGGCGAGGCCTTTGGTCGGCAGCAGACCCAGGGTGACCCCCATGTTGATGCAAATTTGAAGTCCCATGGCCGTTGTCAGCCCAAGGGCCAGCAGCGATCCAAAGGTATCGGGTGCATTGCGGGAAATTTGAATGCCTTTCATGAGAACAAGTCCGTATAGCCCGATGATAATCAGAACACCTGCCAGCCCGACCTCTTCACCGATAATGGAAAAGATGAAATCCGTATGAGGTTCGGGAAGATAAAATAGTTTTTGATGACCTTTTCCAATCCCCACACCCCACAATCCACCTGTACCGAATGCCATCAGAGAATGAACGACCTGGTAGCCTTCATCTGCCGGGTATTGCCAGGGATCGAGGAAACTCAAAATCCTCTTTACCCGGTACTCTGCATTGATTAAAAAATAGTAAGCCACCGGCAGCAAAGCGATCAGTGAGGTTAAAAGATGAAGGCAACGAACGCCGCCGACAAACATCATCAGCCATGTCAGCGCTGCCAGAATAAGTATGGATCCAAAATCCGGCTGTTTGAAAATACAGACGGCAAACGCCCCGAAGACGAGAACATGGGGCAGAAAACCGATAGAAAATTCCTTTAGTTTGTCCGCCTTTTTTTCCAGCGAATAGGCCAGAAATACCACCATGGCAAAACGCGCAAATTCGGACGGCTGAAACGAAAAGTGTCCATAACGCAGCCATCTGGCCGAACCGCCGGCCGAAAATCCGAAGTCGGTGAATTGAATCGCCAACAAGAACAGCAGGGCTAGGGCAAGCAAAGGATACGTCAAGGGTCGATACCAGCGATATGGGAAATGCCGGCAAATGACCAGGCCGATAATTCCCACCAGGGCAAAAAGTGCCTGTTTTTTCAAAAACAGGTAATCCGAACCAAATTTTTTTAAAGCCACGGCGGAGCTGGCGCTGTAAACCATGACGATGCCGATTCCAACCAGAAAAAGTACCGGAAACAGCAGCTGAATGTCGTAGGCCGCAGTATATGTCGTTTGCTTTTTAGCGCTCATGATATTTGCAATTTGAATTTTCCGACAGCATTCCTGAAATCTTCGCCACGTTGTGCATAGTTATCGTACATATCAAAACTGGCACATCCGGGAGACAGCAAAATCACGTTGCCCGGAGAGACCACCCGATAAGCCTCCTTGACGGCATCCGCCATGGATGACGCCGATACCGTCGGCACGGTATCTCCCAGAGCGGACTGAATGAGGCCCGCGGCCTTGCCCATGACGATGAGCTTCTTGGCGTGCCGGGCCAAAACCTCTCTGAGTCCCTGAAAATCGCTGCCCTTATCCAGGCCGCCCATAATCAGAACGACCGGCTTGTTAAAACTTTGCACTGCTCTGATGACGGCATCGATATTGGTTGCCTTGGAGTCATTGAAAAAGTCGACACCATGTATCGTGTCGATATGTTCCAATCGATGCGCAGCACCCCGATAGCGGTTCAGTGCTTCCTGGACTGTTTGCGGGGATGCACCGGCTGCCAGGGCCGCCAGAGCTGCTGCCGCGGCGTTCTCCAGATTGTGGCGGCCTATCAACTTGAATTTGGACAGGTTCAAAAACCACCGGTCGTGGGTTGCTAAATGCGCTAGCGGTCCTTGATGGCTTCGTTTTTTTGAATCATGGAAACGAAATCGAATTTTTGTGCCATTATTGACAGCGCCTTCTTCCTCGCCCTTGAGTGACGCAAAGTATAATTTTGTGCTTTTAAGTGATTCGGTAAGGGTATGCACCAAGGGGTCCGAACCGTTTAATATGGCGATGTCGCCCGGTTGCTGATTTTGAAACATCCGGATTTTGGATGCGGCATACGTGTCAAAATTCGGGTAGCGGTCCAGATGATCTGCTGTGATGTTCAACAGCACGCCGATCCACGGCCTGAAGGTGTCGATGGTGTCCAGCTGGAAGCTGCTGATTTCTGCGACGATGAAATCCGCCTTTTGTTGCCCATCCGCGTAACCGATCAGCGGATTGCCGATGTTGCCGCCCACGAAAACCCTGAAACCGGAATGCATCAGCATGCTGCCTAAAATTTCAGTGGTTGTGGTTTTGCCATTGGTACCCGTAACTGCCAAAATGGGTTCGTTGATAAACCGTGATGCCAGTTCTATTTCTCCTATGACCGGTATGCCGTGTTCCTTGGCCCGCAATACCGGCTCAATCGTATGGGCGACTCCCGGGCTCAAAACAACAAGATCCGCCTTTTCGAAGGTTTGGGATCTGTGATGGCCCAGCTCCGTCGCAATTCCCAATTCATGGAGTTTCTGTACTCGGGCGCCCAGTGTCTCCTCGGCGGCCTGGTCGGCTACAGTCACCACCGCGCCCCTTTTTTTCAGAAACCGGGCAACGGCTATCCCGGTTACACCGAGACCGACCACGATTATTGTTTTGTTTGCAAGCTCCATAATTAAACGTTTCGGAATTTCTAAAACTCAATGAAAATATGGTGTATTTTTTCAGGTTTGAGTTTGTTACCTTGATCATGGAATAATGGAATATTGGAATGATGGAATCGTGGAATTTTAAAGGATGCTATTCCATCATTATTTTTCGTGAAGATAAATTTTGCCATTAATCCAGCATTCCAGTATCCCAAAGCCCATTATTCCAATATTCCAGAATTCCAACATTCCTAACCTCTATTGTCCAAACCGACCGCTTCGCCCTTGCCGGCAGGAGGGCAAGACCTGAGCGAGGGCAAAGACGGTCGGAATTTGGCATTTGATTATCTAAAATATCCATTAAGCCATCACTCCAGTACTCCAGAAACCCTGAGGCATAAAGCCTGAAAAAAATAATTAAGCTGATTCGTGATCCCAGGCATATTGCTATCTCAATTTTAAGGTACTCATGGCCAGCAGGGCCAGAGCGATGGCAATGATCCAGAAGCGGACAATCACCTTGGGTTCCGGCCAGCCCTTTAATTCAAAATGATGGTGCAGAGGCGCCATACGAAAAATTCTTTT